>URLU01000107.1 GCA_900548765.1 uncultured Lachnobacterium sp. | reverse complement strand
ATGGTGCACCAGGTAGCCGAGGGAAATCTAAAGGTCGACTTAAGTGATATGAAGGATTCTAATGATGAGATTGGTCTTATTGTAGAATCAGTAAAGGAAATGAGCGAATCTCTGACTGAGATAGTGGATTCCATAAGAGAAAAAAGCAGCACAATGGCAAAACAGAGCTCTGAGCTTAATGTTACAAGTGAGCAGACTCTTCAGGCTAATAATGAGATTTCCAAGGCGATTGAGGATGTGGCTGAAGGCTCAACAAGCATGGCAGCATCTATAACAAGCATTAATGATAATCTGGAGCATATGTCTGATGAAACAAATACAATTGATTCATCTGTTGTCGATATCAGAGCACAGGCACTTGATGTAAAAGAGCGTAGTGCAAGCATGAGTGAAAAGATGTTAGAGATGCAGGGCAGCAGTGCTAAGATGGCAGATGGTATCTCGTATATTACAGAGCGTATACAGAAGGTAAACGAAGTTGTGGGCAAAGTAGGAGATATTATATCTGTAATAGAGGAAATATCGGGACAGACAAACCTTCTTTCCCTCAATGCTTCAATAGAGGCAGCAAGAGCAGGTGAAGCAGGAAAAGGCTTTGCAGTTGTAGCTGATGAAATCCGTGTACTTTCTGATAATACTAATTCAGAACTGAATAATATAAAAGCTATTATCACAGAACTCGTTAAAGCATGTGAAGAGTGTGTATCAGCTTCTGATGTTGTTGTATCTGATAATAAGACACAGCAGGAAGAGATTGATAAGGTTCTGTCAGAATTCTCATCACTTGATTCGCAGATTGAGCTCACAGCACAGAAAGCAGATGAAATCAAAGATCTTGTGGCAGAGATGGTTTCATTAAATACTAATATCACTCAGAGCAGCGATGGTCTGACTGATGTCAGCTCATCAAATGCAGCAGCGTCTGAAGAAGTTACTGCAAATATTCAGGAGCTTAATGCAATGATGAATGGTGTTGCAAATATTGCAAATCAGATAGATGAGCATACAAGACATATGACAGAAGCACTCAGCTTCTTTAAATAGATGGAGGACAGATGCTATAATTTCTAAGGTTATGCTTATAGTCGGCATTGAAATATAAGAAGAATTAGGCTATACTATATTTCGAATTTTTAAGTGGAGGAAATATAAGTGGGAAACCTTAGAAGTGAAATAGAAAAAAGAAGAACCTTTGCAATTATATCACATCCAGATGCTGGTAAGACAACATTGACAGAGAAATTCCTTCTCTACGGAGGTGCAATCAATCTCGCAGGTTCAGTAAAGGGAAAAGCTACTGCCAGACATGCTGTGTCTGACTGGATGGAGATAGAAAAGCAGAGAGGTATTTCTGTTACCTCATCTGTGCTTCAGTTTAATTATGATGGCTATTGTATCAATATTCTTGATACACCGGGACATCAGGATTTCTCAGAGGACACTTACAGAACCTTGATGGCTGCTGATTCGGCGGTTATGGTTATAGATGCCAGCAAGGGTGTGGAGGCACAGACCAGAAAGCTTTTTAAGGTATGCGTTATGCGTCACATTCCTATTTTTACATTTATCAATAAGATGGATCGTGATGCCAATGATACCTTTGAATTGCTTGACGATATAGAGAAGGAGCTTGGTATTGCTACCTGCCCGATTAACTGGCCTATAGGCTCAGGAAAAGAGTTTAAGGGTGTATATGACAGGAAAAAGCGTGAGGTTATGACCTTTGCAGATACATTGAAGGGTACAAAGGAAGGCTCTGAAAAAATAATTTCTATAGATGATGATGCTCTTGATGATGAAATTGGCAGTGATTTCAAAGCAAAGCTCTTAGATGAGATAGAGCTTTTAGATGGTGCCAGCGCAGAGTTTGATATGGAAAAGGTTGCAAAAGGAGAACTTTCGCCTGTATTTTTTGGCTCGGCTCTTACCAATTTTGGTGTTGAGACATTTTTACAGCATTTCCTTAAGATGACATATGCACCAATGGCAAGAAGAGCAGATGTGGGAATGATAGACCCATTCTCTGAGGATTTTTCAGCCTTTGTATTTAAGATTCAGGCAAATATGAATAAGAACCATAGAGACAGAATTGCCTTTATGAGAATATGTTCCGGTAAGTTTACTGCTGGCATGGAGGTATATCATGTGCAGGGAGGCAAGACCATTAAGCTTGCCCAGCCGCAGCAGATGATGGCGGATGAGCGTAAGATGGTTGAGGAAGCCTATGCAGGAGATATAATAGGTATTTTCGACCCTGGTATCTACTCAATCGGTGATACACTTACTACATCTAAGCAGAAATTTGCCTTTGAGGGAATCCCAACCTTTGCACCTGAGCATTTCGCAAGAGTCAGACTGGTTGATTCAATGAAGAGAAAGCAGTTTGTCAAGGGTGTCACACAGATTGCACAGGAGGGCGCGATTCAGATATTCCAGGAATACAAGGGTGGCATGGAAGAGATTATTGTCGGAGTTGTAGGTGTGCTTCAGTTTGATGTATTAAAATTCAGACTGGAAAATGAATACAATGTGGAAATCAGACTTGAAAATCTTCCATATGAGCATATCAGATGGATTGAGAACAAGGATGAGGTGGATGTAGACCGCATTTCAGGAACCAGTGACATGAAGAAAGTCATTGACATGAAGGGCAACCCACTACTGGTATTCGTAAATGAGTGGAGTATTGGAATGACGCTTGACAGAAATGAGGGACTTGTCCTCACAGAGTTTGGCAGAAACTAATAAATAATGCCGGTTGACGTCAATCACAATAATGAATATAATTAAGACAGTTGCAGCTGCGACTGTCTTTTTTCTTTTTACAATTTTTACATTACTAAGTTTCAGAGCAAAATTATAATCCAAATTTTTAGTTGACAATGGAATAAAAGTATAATAGTATAATTACAAGAGACGAACAAATGTTCGTGAAACGATAAGGAGATTAATATGGCAAAGGAAGATAAACTTAAAGCATTAGATGCAGCAATTGCACAGATTGAGAAGCAGTATGGAAAGGGCTCAGTGATGAAGCTTGGCGAGAATACTGCAAATATGAATATAGAGACAGTTCCAACCGGTTCGTTGAGCCTGGACATTGCCCTTGGAATCGGCGGACTTCCAAAGGGACGTATTATTGAGGTATATGGACCGGAATCATCTGGTAAGACTACAGTTGCACTTCACTGCATAGCTGAGGTGCAGAAGCGTGGCGGAATCGCAGGTTTTATTGATGCAGAGCATGCACTTGACCCGGTATATGCCAAGAATATAGGTGTAGATATTGATAATCTGTACATATCACAGCCAGATTGCGGAGAACAGGCACTTGAGATTACAGAGACAATGGTGCGTTCCGGCGCTGTTGATATAATTGTAGTCGATTCTGTAGCTGCCCTCGTTCCAAAGGCTGAGATTGATGGCGATATGGGAGATTCACATGTGGGACTTCAGGCAAGGCTTATGAGTCAGGCTTTGAGAAAACTTACTGGCGTAATCAGTAAGTCTAATTGTACAGTTATATTTATTAACCAGCTCCGTGAGAAAGTTGGAGTTATGTTCGGTAATCCGGAAACTACTACAGGTGGACGTGCACTTAAGTTCTACTCATCAGTCAGACTTGATGTAAGACGAGTAGAGTCTTTAAAACAGGCTGGTGAAGTGATTGGAAACCATGTAAGGGTTAAAATAGTAAAGAATAAGGTGGCACCACCATTCAAGGAAGCAGAGTTTGATATCATGTTCGGACAGGGTATCTCAAGAGAGGGAGATTTACTTGATTTAGCCGCTAAAGTAGATATTATCAACAAATCAGGTGCATGGTATGCCTACGAAGGAGAGAAGATAGGACAGGGACGTGAGAATGCCAAGACATACCTTCGCGAAAATCCTGAGTTTGCAGCTATGATAGACCAGAAGGTGCGTGACTTCTACTTTGCAAAGGATGATGAGGAAGTAGAGGCTGAGGCTGAAGAGACCACTGAAAACTAATTAATATATAGAGGATGCAAATGGTTGCGGTTAATAATTATGAAGCTCTGGGTAAGGGCAGGTACCGCGTAGCCTTTGATAACGGAGTATCATGCATACTGTACAGGTCAGAGGCTGCGCAGCTTTCGATTGAGGTTCAATGCTCTTTAACGGATGAAAACTATGATTATCTTATCAATGAGATAGTCGGGAAAAGAGCTAAAAAGCGTGCCATGCATATTTTAGAGCAGATGGACAGGACAGAACATCAATTGAGGGAAAAGCTTGCCAAGGGTGAATACCCACAGGAATGTATAGACTCTGCTGTTGAATATGTCAAGAAATACAGATATTTGGATGATGAGCGTTTTGCATCCAGCTATGTCAGGTATCATCAGGAAAAGTTAAGCAGACAACAGTTGTCAGTTAAATTGGCACAAAAAGGTGTGAGCAAAGATATAATTGCTGAGGCTCTTGAAATGGAATATGAGGCTGATGATGGTGAAAAAATCAGAAATCTACTGAGCAAAAGGCACTTTGATCCAGACAATACTGACAGACAGGAGAATAATAAAATATATCAGTACATTCTTAGAAGAGGATTTAAGAGCAGTGATATATTGAAGGAAATGCGCGTATTTAGTGAAAATTGCACAATATGTTGAGCATAAAAAGAGGATTAGCTACTATATTGCTTGACATAACCTGTATAAACAGTTAAAATTTAATTGTTGTTAATTATGACAGAAAAGGTGTAAAAGCTTGTTATATTACAATGAAAATTTAATAAAGGAGGTGCTCCTGTAATGCTACAAATTATCATTACTGCTGTAGTGTCCGTCCTTGTAACTGCTATTGTTGTATGGTTTATAGCTTCTTCTTATCAGAAGAATTCTGCTAAATCCAAGATAGGAAATGCGGAAGAAAAGGCTAGAGGAATCATTGATGATGCTGTTAAGACTGCTGAGGAGAAAAAACGCGAGTCTATGCTTGAGATTAAGGAAGAGTCTATTAAGGCTAAGAATGATCTCGATAAGGAAATCAAAGAGCGTAGATCAGAAATCCAGAAGAATGAGCGCAGAATTGTTCAGAAGGAAGAAAATCTCGACAAAAAGCTTGAGGCTATTGAGAAGCGTGAGAGTAATTTCGCAGTGAAGGAAGAGGAATTAAAGAAGCAGAAAATTGAAATTTCAAAGCTTAACGAGCAACGTATACAGGAACTGGAAAGAATTTCAGGACTGACCTCCGAACAAGCAAAAGAATACCTCTTAAAAACCATTGAAGAAGATGTAAAACTTGATACTGCAAAAATGATCAAAGAAATGGAAAACAAGGCGAAGGAAGAAGCCAACAAGAAAGCCAAGGATTATGTGGTTACAGCTATTCAGAAATGTGCAGCGGATCATGTATCTGAGACAACAATTTCTGTTGTACAGCTTCCTAACGATGAAATGAAAGGTAGAATCATTGGTCGTGAGGGTAGAAATATCCGGACCCTTGAGACCATGACTGGTGTTGACCTCATCATTGATGATACACCGGAAGCTGTTATTTTATCAAGTTTTGATCCAATCCGAAGAGAAATCGCAAGAATCGCTTTGGAAAAATTAATTGTTGATGGCCGTATTCATCCAGCTCGTATTGAGGAGATGGTTGAGAAGGCTCAAAAAGAAGTTGAGACAATGATACGTGAAGAAGGTGAGGCTGCCACATTAGAGGTTGGTATTCACGGAATTCACCCAGAATTGGTTCGTCTGCTTGGAAAGATGAAGTTCAGAACAAGCTACGGACAGAATGCATTAAAACATTCAATTGAAGTTGCACAACTCACAGGTTTGCTTGCTGCTGAGATAGGTGAAGACGTCAGAATGGCTAAGCGTGCTGGACTTTTACATGATATTGGAAAGGCTGTGGACCATGAGATGGAAGGCTCACATATTCAGCTTGGAGCGGAATTGTGTAGAAAATACAAAGAATCTGCCATAGTGATTAATGCAGTAGAATCACATCATGGCGATGTTGAACCTGAATCTTTGATTGCATGTCTTGTACAGGCGGCTGATACAATCAGTGCAGCAAGACCTGGTGCTAGAAGAGAGACAATTGAAACATATTCTAACCGTTTACAGCAGTTAGAGGAAATTACAAATGGTTATAAGGGCGTTGAAAAATCTTTTGCTATTCAGGCAGGAAGAGAAGTTCGAATTATGGTAGTTCCTGATCAGGTCAGTGATGCCGATATGGTATTGATGGCTAGAGATATTTCTAAGCAGATTGAATCTGAGTTAGAGTATCCGGGACAAATCAAGGTAAATGTAATACGTGAATCGCGTGTTGTTGATTACGCAAAGTAATTATGAACCTTTAAACTGGAAAGCGGGAGTAAAATCCTACGCTTTCCAGTTTTTTTATAATATATAGAGAATGGTTTTGGTTGGGTTTATGGAAAATAATACTGGTAATGTAAGCATGGAAGATAAAAAACAGATAAAGGTTTTTGTGTCTTCTGATGAGATGGAAGTAAAAATTAATATTCCGGTTGTGTATGAGTCAGATATGGAGCCATATATATTTTCAAGGGATGAAGTGCTGGATGCACTTGAGAAAAAGGAAATAAAATATGGAATTGACAAGGACATAATTGAGAGGATTGTAGAGGATAGAACCTACGGACGGGATATAACTGTCGCGAGAGGTCTGGCACCGGTGGATGGAGTGGATGCAAAATTCGACTTCTACTTTGACACGGAATTAACAAGCAAACCAATGATAAGAGAGGATGGGACTGCTGATTATTGGAGTATTCATCTGGTGGAGCTTGTGAAGAAGCGTCAGGTTGTAGCCAGATACTGCAAGGCTGTAGCTGGCAAGGACGGGATGACAGCCAGGGGAAAGGTTGTCAGGTGTAAAAATGGAAGAGAGCTTCCACCTATAACAGGGCATGGATTTTATAAGATAGACGATAATAATATCTATGTCTCTGATATAGATGGCAAGATTGAGTATACAAATAAAAAAATTCTGATTATGCCTGTATATGAGATATATGGTGATGTCTGCATGAAGACTGGAAATATATCCTTTAAGGGGGATGTGATTATACACGGCAATGTCAGAAAGGGCATGGCTGTTGAGTCGTCAGGTACAGTGACTGTTGATGGTGTGGTTGAAGCTGCGGATATAATCGCAGAAAAGGGCATACTTATAAGAGGTGGTGTACAGGGGGGAAAGCGTGCGAATATTATATCTAAAGCTGATATTAATGCAGGCTTTATAGAGTATGCAAATGTTGAGGCAGAGGGTTCAATAACTGCGGATTCTATTCTGGACAGTACAGTGGTAAGCCATGCTACAATTACTGTGCAGGGGCCAAATGCTAGTATTGTAGGCGGAAGTACCTATGCCAC
>URLU01000106.1 GCA_900548765.1 uncultured Lachnobacterium sp. | reverse complement strand
GTCAAATATAGATAACAATAATTGGAGTCTTGAGAAATATATTCCAAATTCAGTATCTCTTTTCAACATAACATCTGAAGACTGTGATGAAGAGATGAACGAAGCAGGAGAATTTACATATGATTATTCATATGAGGAATGGATGCTTGATAAGTTGATTGAAAGACTTGGTTCACCCAATTATATAAATATCTATGGAGGTAACGACATGACAGATATTGTTAACGGAATGCTTTCAGCAGATGGTGAGGTACATGCGAACACTGTATTGTTAGGATGGATTTTTGAAGATTGCAGTGTGACAATAGATTATAGTGTAGCAGCGAATGAAAATTCTGATGGTGAATATTATAACGATACAGATATGGATTGTAATAGTGTAACTTACTATCCATACAAATGGACAGGAAAAGTTGAAGGTTCCAATGCAGAATGGTCAAATCAGGTAAAAGAATTTGTAGCTGCACGAGATGAAATTTTAGGAAATTAATCATATGGCAGATTTAGTAGTTAATGAAAGAAAATTTTCATATGTATTCCTGTAAAAAGAATATTACAATAAGAAAAGACAAAATCTCTCTCAGATTATCTGGGGGAGATTTTTGTAATGTAACCAGAAAAGTTGGCTGTGATTGATTTGGTTGGTATATAATAACAGTAGAATTAAGTATTGAGATACTGCATGATTTAATATATAATACACTCAAAGCAATTATTTTCTTAAACAAACAATGGGTTACAACAAATCTAGAGTACAATTTTAATATCCTGAAAATCTTGCTTTTATTTCCAATTAACAAAATTTGATAAAAGCAGGAGAACAAAGATGCTCCTGTACACACTAAGGAGGTCTTTTAAATACTTAAACAGTGGACGCGTAGAAAACTATGATAAATTCAAGAAAAGAAGCCTGCGATATATTAGGCATTAACGTAAACTCAACAATGGCAGACATCAAGTCTGCTTACAAAAATCTGGCGAAGAAATATCATCCCGATTCTGGCAATACAGAGAATGTATCCACATATTACCTGGTAACAGAGGCATATGGATATCTCTGTGATGTGGCAGGAAATCAAACAGCTGCAGGGAGAAATGGAAATGTGGTAGGCAGTCCGGTCAGCTCTGACAGAAATTGGTATTCAACAAGAAAACACGAGCATGATAATTTTGAAAAACAGTATAAAAAGCTAAAAGAGCAGAGAGCCAGAGAGTTTAAAAAGCATGTTGAGGAATATAATAAAAAGGAAGAAAAACGTAAAAAGCAGCAGGAAGAATATGATAGGGCGATGAAAGCCATAGACGCAATTCTAGTGGCAGAAGCAATCAAAGCGATGATTAACGACTAGAGTTAATCATCGCTTTGTCTTACCAAAGTATACAAGAGAAGCTGTGACTGACCTAAATGTTGTAGAAACAACATACATATAAAGACAGTCAAGCTATACTTAGACCAGATAAAAGGAAAAGAGAGCAAATGACATAAAAAGGAGAGATAAAATGGTACGTCAGGTGATTCATATTGATGAGGAAAAATGTAATGGCTGTGGCAGATGCGCCACAGCATGTCACGAGGGAGCTATTGCCATAATTGATGGCAAAGCAAAGCTCACCAGAGATGACTATTGCGATGGAATGGGAGACTGTCTTCCATCCTGTCCTATGGATGCTATTTCTTTTGAGACAAGGGAAGCAGCAGAGTATGATGAGAAAGCAGTGGAAGAGCATTTAAAGGCAAGGGCTGCTGCCAGGGCGGCGGAGGAAGCCAGAGCTTGTGAGACAGCCCAGAGTACACCAAAGTTTACAGGCTGTCCGGGCTCTATGGCAAGAGCAATTGAGAGACAGGCATCTGCACCTGTATCACCAGCCGTGGCAGCTCAGACTGGGGCTGGTACAGAGTCACAGCTTAGTCAGTGGCCGGTTCAGATAAAGCTTGCGCCGGTCAGAGCTCCATATTTTGATGGAGCCCACCTTCTGATTGCGGCAGACTGTACAGCCTATGCCTATGGCAATTTTCACAATGATTTTATCAAGGGCAGAAAGGTCGTAGTAGGCTGTCCTAAGCTTGATGATGTGGATTATGCAGAAAAGCTCACAGCCATTATTGCAAACAATGACATAAAGGGTGTGACTATTGTCCGCATGGAGGTTCCTTGCTGCGGAGGCCTTGAGAGAGCTGCAATTACAGCCCTTCAAAACAGCGGCAGGTTTATTCCATGGCAGGTGGTTACAATCTCAACAGATGGCAGGATTTTGCAGTAAATAGCATTTATTCAAGTAAAAAATCAAGACACAATGCACCCCAGCCAGCCTCAGGGCTTGGAAGGGTGGACATGAAAGGCAGTCTTCTGGTTCCCTGAATCAGAGCTGCCTTTATTCTTTCTCCATACATATAGGGATTATTTTCCCTCACAATACCCCATTCCATAAGGAGGGCGCAGGCACCGGTCACAAAAGGTGTCGCCATGGAGGTGCCGGTCTTGGAGCTGTAGCCACCACCAGCAGCGCAGGATATTATGTCCACACCGGGAGCCACCAGGTCTGGTTTTTTAAAATCAGTGCTCCAGGTAAAGCCCCTGCCTGAAAAGGCTGCGAGGGTGTCACTGTAGGAATTGTAAGCCCCAACGGTTATGACCTTGCAGGCAGTGGAGGGAATAGTCAGGGTGGTTTCCGGCAGGGAGGCGAGAAAACCGGTGGAAGCATTTCGGGCTGTGGCACTGGGGAGCCAGAGGTCAAACTGTCCATCCTTTATCTGAATCGGAGACAGGATTATTTTCCACACACCGGGGCTCACATAACTGGCTGTTGGCAGCATATCAATATAAGTTTCCTCAAATATACTGTAGGGAGAGGGCGGAGAATTGGTTATGTAGAGGGAGGCGGAGTCAAGGTTGAGCCTCTGTATGCCTGTACTCAAATCAAGTCTTGCAGACTGTCCGGATGGGGCTTCGATAGTGATATCGACGGTATCCCAGTATTTTTTCCAGAGCTGAATGGTGAGATTGGGGGTGAAATCTCCAATTGACAGTTCTATGGTTTCGTTGCGATTTGTGAGCAGTCCGCCAGTATGCCCGTTGCTGCTGCCCTCGTTGCCGCTTCCCACTATGATGTTTGTCTTGTATACACCCTGGACATCATTCAGGTATGTCTCAAGAAGGGAAGTACCACTGTGGGAGCCATAGGTATTTCCGAGACTTAAGTTAATGCTTACAGGCATCTTAAGCTCTATGCTTTTTCTGATACAAAAATCCACAGCCTCCATTATCTGGGTTGTCTGTGGAAAACCAAGAGGTGAGCGGGGAGCAAGCTTCACCACAAGAAGCGATGCCTCGTATGCGATGCCCCGGTAGATGCCCTGAGAGGCTGCCCCGTTTCCTGCGGCTATTCCTGCTGCATGGGTGCCATGGCCTGATGGGTCTAAGGAATAGACAATATTGTGCAGGGAGGCCGTATCGGATGATAAAATGTCATTGATGTCAGCGGCATTGTATACAATATTTGTGGTCTGGTCCCAGAGACAGGCAATCCGGGTACTTCCATCAGGCTGTAAAAAATCCGGATGGGTATAATCAATTCCTGAATCCACAACCGCCACAAGAGTTCCCCTGCCTGACAGGCTGTACCTGTTATAAAATGTATTTATACAGGAAGCAATCCTGCCATTGTATACTTCATAATAAAAGCTTTTGGGCTTTTCAACATATATTATTTCAGGCATCAATGCCAAGGCTTCAATTTCCTCACGGGATAGTGTGAGGATGGCGTAACCGCCAAGGAGGATTGTGTAGTTTGAATTACTAAACTGGGCAAAAATAGTTTCCGGATTACCGACATATTTCACGATTACTTCCCATTTATCCTGTGCTTCAATATATCCTGATGATAAGGCTGGTGAGTTTACCAATTCGAATTTGGTGGCATTTAAAGATGCCTGCAGCAGTGGCTCGAGGTTTTGGCTTTCATTCATAATCAGATTCCTTTTAAAATTAAGAAAAATTAAGAAAAATATAAAGATTTATTTATGCAAAATAAGCTACAATGTTGATATAAAGTATATGTTATTACGGAGGTAATTATGAGCAAAAGGAAAAAGGTTATTATTGGAGTTGTTGTGGTTGTAATAATTGCGGCTGCGGCAGCAGGTGGCTTTTTATGGTGGAAAAACAAGGGGACAGATGCGGGAAGTGAGACTTTGGGGATTTATGCCCAGAGAGTAGGAGATGTCAAGTACTCTGCGGGGGCAGTCAGCAGCTATTCCGGAGTTGTTGAGTCTCAGGAGACCCTTGAGGTCAACAAGGATTCTGATAAGGAGATAGAAGAAATCTATGTGGCTGTAGGCGATGAAGTTAAAGAGGGAGACCCGCTTTTTAAATATAATGTAGACTCTGTAAAGCAGCAGAAGCAGACAGCAAATCTTGAACTTGAGGGCTTGCAGACAGATCTGGAGGGCTATCAGGCTCAGGTCAATCAGCTTACAGCAGAGAAGCAGGCTGCACCGGCAGACCAGCAGTTAGATTATACCCTGCAGATTCAGCAGGCCCAGCTTCAGGTAAATCAGGCTTCTTATGATATTACAGCCAAGAAAAATGATATTGCAAAATATGATGAGACTATAAACAATGCTGTTGTAACCAGCAAAATTGATGGAATGGTAAAAAACATAAATGAGGATGGCAAAAGCTCAGATGGCAGCAGCGCTGCGCTTATCACAATTCTTGCAACAGGTGATTACAGGGTTAAGGGTACTATTGATGAGCAGAGTCTCTATTCAAGCGGTTTGTCTGAGGGCATGCAGGTGATTATCCGCTCAAGGGCAGATGAGACTGTCACCTGGACAGGAAGTATCAAGACAATTGATACAGAGAACCCGCAGTCAAATAATAACAACAGTTACAGCGACAACAGCAGTGATAACTCTGCCTCAAAATACCCATTTTATATACAGCTTGACAGCTCAGATGGACTTATGCTGGGACAGCATGTATATATAGAGCCTGATTATGGTCAGGGAGATGTAAAGACAGGCTTATGGCTTGACGCAAGCTATGTGCTTGAGGACGATGGCACTTATGTATGGGCACTGGACTCAAGAGGCAGGCTGGAAAAGAGACAGGTTGAAATCGGAGACAGGGATGATGACCTGTATCTGGTACAGATTGCATCAGGTCTCAGCGATGATGACTATATTGTATGGCCTTCAGATGATTTGTATGTGGGAATGAAGGTTACAAAATATGAGGATGTTGACTGGGATGCATATAACAGCGGTGTGGATGGCTCTTCTGATGAAGGAATTTCTGATGAGGGTGGTACTGAATATCTTGAGGGAGGCACCGAGTGTGTAGATGAAAGCGTGTATGGTACAGAATTCACAGATGACACAGCCTCAGATAATCTGAATGACATGTTTGGCAGTACGTCAAATGACACGGAGGTGGAGTAATGATTATAGACCTTCGAGATATTTACAAGGATTACAATCAGGGCAATATGCCGGTTCCTGTGCTTAAGAATGTATGTCTTCAGGTAGAGGAGGGCGAGTATGTTGCAATTATGGGACCTTCAGGTTCGGGCAAGACGACGCTGATGAATATAGTAGGTCTTTTGGATACTCCTACCCAGGGTGAGTATTATCTTGATGAAAAGGCTGTGACTAATCTTAAGGAAAAGGACCTGTCAAAGCTTAGACTAAACACAATAGGCTTTGTATTCCAGAATTTTCAGCTTATGCCGAGAGAAAGCGCACTGGATAATGTGGGCCTGCCTCTTATATATGCTGGGCTTAAGAAAAGGGAAAGACATGAGAAGGCAATGGCTGCCCTTGAAAAGGTAGGGCTTGCAGACAGGGCCTCATTTAAGCCTACACAGTTATCAGGTGGTCAGAAGCAGAGAGTTGCCATTGCAAGAGCCATGGTTAACAGTCCAAAGCTTCTTTTGGCGGATGAGCCTACAGGAGCTCTGGATTCAAAATCAGGGAAACAGATAATGGAATTATTCAGGCAGCTTAACAACGAGGGGGTGACTGTTGTTATGATTACCCATGACAGAAAGGTTGCAGAGCAGGCTGACAGGATAGTATATATTATTGATGGCGAATTATCGAATGATAAGCAGGAGGTGGAGCAGAAATGAAAAAGACATTAAAAGCACTCCTGATTATAGTTATTGTAGTTGCGCTGGTTATAGGTTCTGTAGCTGGTGTTACATACTATCAAAACGGGAAAAACACAGTAGATGTGTATAGTGTTTCCATGCTTAATCTGGGTTATTATGAGGACACTACCACTAGTGAGGGAGTCGTGAAAAATAATGCGTCCCAGAGTGTGTATGTCACAGATGGGCAAAAGGTTGTGGATGTTTTTGTTACAGAGGGACAGGAAGTAGCAGAGGGAGACCCTCTCATGGAATATGACGTCACAAGCTTAGAGCTTTCAGTTCAGATGAAAAAGCTCCAGATAGAAGGTCTTCAGAATGAATATGATACAGCGGTTGCAAAGCTTACAAAGCTAAAGAATACAACCCCTATTCCTGACACACAGGCAAGCCCTTCAGAGCTGCCAGACCAGCAATCATCAGAGAGTGTATCACAGACTTCTGTGGATATTACATCAGTTGACCAGAAAACAGGTGGTCAGGGTACCACAGAAGATCCATACGTATTTAAGTGTGATACAGGAAGCAGGCTGTCGGGTGCAGTTATAAATGGATTTAAGACCAATTCTACAGTTGCCAGATTTGACGCAGTAGATGCCAGTGGAAATGTAGCCATGTCTGTCACCATGAATGGTGCATATATAAGCAAGACCTATGAAGATAGTGATATGGTATATATTTTCTCTGGAAACCATGACAATAACTCTGACGCAGATAATACAGATAATACTGAAAAACCAGACGGAACAGAAGATTCTGAGACGCCAGATGATTCAAATGGCATTGAGGATGGCGATGTGACCGGTTACACAGCTAAGGAGCTTGCCCAGGAGACCGCAAAACAGGAAAGAGAAGTCAGAAAGATTGACATAAGGAAGAGAACAGCAGAGAATGAGCTGACAAATCTTGAGGAGCAGCTTGATGATGGTGTTGTGCGCTCCAAAGTAAATGGTGTGGTAAAGACCGTTCATGATATAGATGATATCCCGACAGACGGCTCAGCCTTTATGGTAGTATCAGGCTCAGAGGGACTGTATATAGAAGGCAGTGTCAGTGAGCTTATGCTTGATAAAATCAAGATAGGGCAGAGTGTTACTGCATATGACTGGGAGAGTGGAAATAACTATCAGGGACAAATCTCAGAGATAGATGTAGTACCGACAAATAACAATTCATATTATGGAGAGGGTAATCCGAATGTGTCATATTATGGATACACAGCTTATATAGAAGACCCAAGCGGACTTATGGCGGGGCAGTACTTACAGCTTACAATCGAAAACTCAGATAATTCCAATCAGAATAAGCTCTACATACAGCAGTGCTATGTGCGGGAGGAAAATGGCAGGTCATATGTGTATAAGGACAATGGCGGCAGGCTTGAGAAGCAGTATGTCCAGACAGGAAGTATCCTGTGGGGCAGCTATGTGGAAATAAAATCAGGAATTACAGTTGACGATTATATAGCTTTTCCT
>URLU01000105.1 GCA_900548765.1 uncultured Lachnobacterium sp. | reverse complement strand
CTGTTTCCACAATTTTGACACAGGTGGTTGTAGACCCATATGATGAGGCTTTTTACCATCCTACCAAAACTATAGGCCGTGTGATGACCAAGGAAGAGGCTGAGGAAGAAGAGGCAAAAGGAAACCATGTCACAGAGGTAGAGGGCGGCTACAGAAGAATCGTTGCCGCACCAAAGCCTATGGATATTGTAGAGATTGATGCCATCAAGACACTTTCTGATGCTGACCAGGTTGTAATTGCCTGTGGTGGTGGCGGAATCCCTGTACTTTCACAGGATAACAGACTTCAGGGTGCAAGTGCAGTTATTGAGAAAGACCTGGCAGCAGGAAAGCTTGCAGAGCTTTTGGATGCAGATATGCTTGTGATTTTAACCAGCGTGGATAAGGTATGCCTCAATTTCGGAACTTCTGATGAGAAGCCGCTTGATACTTTGTCTGTTGCAGAGGCAAAGAAATATCTTGAGGCAGGTGAGTTTGAAGAGGGCACAATGGCTCCAAAGATTGAAGCAGCAATTGATTTTATTGATGAGTCAGCAATCAAGTCTGTACTTATCACAAAGCTTAACAAAGAGGGCACCCAGATTTCAGGCGGAATGGGCACATTGATAAAGAAATAATATTAAAGTAATAGAAATGAGGAAAAGCTAATGGCAGAGACAAAACTTCGCAAAAGAAGTGAGATTCCAGAGGAATACAAATGGAAGCTTGAGGATATGTATGAGACAGATGAACTCTGGGAGGAGGAAGCTGATAAGCTTGCAAAGCTTGGAGATGAGATGGCACAGTTTCAGGGAAAGCTGGGGGAGAGCGCATCAAATCTTCTCGCTTTTATGAAGAAAAAGGATGAGATTAGCTATTACATTGCCAGAGTGATAGTATATTCTAACCAGAGATCCCATCAGGACACAGCAGTCACAAAATATCAGGGATATGTAGCAAAGGCTGAATCTGTAGCTGTCGGAGTAAGCAGTGCCATGGCATTTGCAGATCCTGAGATTTTAAGCATTGATGCAGAAAAATTGGAGAAGTTCTACAGTGATGAGCCGGAGCTTCTTAATTATAAGCGTGTGATTGATGAGATTATGAGAAAAAAGGCACACACTCTTTCTGAGCCGGAGGAGAAAATCCTTGCAGCAGTAGGAGAGGTGACCTCTGCCCCTGACAACATTTTCTCTATGTTTAACAATGCAGATATCAGGTTCCCTTATATCACTGACGTGGAGGGCAACAAGATACAGATTACACATGGTAACTTTATTGATTTCCTTACAAGCAAGGACAAGAGCCTCAGAAAGCAGGCTTTCCATGGTGTATACGATACCTACAAGAAGTGGAGCAACACACTTGCAGCCACATATATTTCCCAGCTTAAAAATGACAGCTTTTATGCAAAAATGAGAAAGTATGACAGCCCAAGAGCTATGTATCTGGCTGACGGAAATATCCCGGAGAGTGTATATGACAACCTGATTGAGACTGTGCATGCACATCTGCCTGCTCTTCACAAATATATGGCAATCCGTAAGAAAATGCTCGGTGTGGAGAGACTTCATATGTATGATCTTTTCGTGCCAATCGTTGATGATGCTGATAGCAGATACACATACGAGGAGGCAAAGGAGCTGGTAGTCAGGGCTCTCGCACCTATGGGTGAGAACTATGTCTCTATACTTAAAAATGGCATGGAGAGCGGCTGGATTGATGTATATGAGAATGAAAATAAGAGAAGCGGAGCCTACTCATGGGGCGCTTATGGCACACACCCATATGTGCTTTTAAACCATGTAGACAATCTGGACTCTGTATTTACGCTTGCTCATGAGATGGGGCATGCTATGCACACTTATTTCTCAAATGAGACACAGTCAATTACATATGCGGAGTATCTGATTTTCGTGGCTGAGGTTGCCTCTACATGTAATGAGTCGCTGCTCATGCACTATATGCTTGAGAACTGCACAGATGAGAATGAGAGAAAATACCTCACCTGCCATTATCTGGACAGCTTCAGGACAACACTTTTCCGTCAGGCTCAGTTTGCTGAGTTTGAGCACATTGCCCACGAGAAGGTGGCAAAGGGAGAGACAGTTACCAAGGAAGACCTTTGCAATATATGGTATGACTTAAATGTACAGTATTATGGACCTGATATGACTGTTGATGAGGACATCAGATATGAGTGGATGAGAATCCCTCATTTCTATACACCATACTACGTATACCAGTATTCAACAGGATATTCAGCAGCAGTTGCTTTTTCTAAGAAGATTCTGGAAGAGGGACAGCCGGCAGTTGACTCGTATATCAAAAATTTCCTAAGTGGTGGATGTTCAAAGGATCCAATCGACCTGCTTAAGAGTGCAGGAGTTGACATGAGCTCTCCAGAGCCTGTAGATTCTGCACTTAAGGTATTTGAGGACTACCTTGACAAGTTTGAAAAAGAGGCATAGACCGTATATGATAAAGTGCGTGTGCAAGGAATACAGACCACACTTCGGACTTATATAGGAAAGAGGAATAAAATGGAGAGAATAAAGAGTTTTACAATAAATCATAATCTGCTCACTCCTGGATTTTATGTATCCAGAGAGGACGGAGACATAATCACTTATGACCTTCGGACAAGAAAGCCAAACGCAGGGGACTACATGAGCAATTCCACAATGCATTCGGTTGAGCATATGTTTGCTACAATCGTGCGCAACTCAGAGATTGCAGATGATGTGGTATATTTTGGACCTATGGGCTGTCAGACAGGTTTTTATCTGGTTGTGAGAAAACAGGAACCGAAGAAGGTATTTGAAGTGACTAAGAAGGTGCTTGAGGAAATACTTGCCTATAATGGTCCTGTATATGGTGCATCAGCCATTGAGTGCGGCCATTATGAAAATCTTGATTTGAATGAGGCGCATGTGGAGTGCAAGAAATATCTTGACGTATTAAATGCCAAGACAAATATGGAGTTTACATATCCAGAATAGATAAGTGGATTATCGAACTTTGCTATGTTGGAAGTTCAGGTAAACAGTAGAACTAGAAAAGGAACGGAGAAATAAAATGCGAATTGGTGTAATTGGCGCAATGCAGATGGAAGTAGACAATTTAAAGGCTGTTATGGAGGATGTTACAACTGAAACCTACAGCGGAGTGGAGTTTGTCAGCGGAAAATATGCCAGCAAGGATGTAGTTGTAGCAAAATGCGGAATCGGTAAGGTTTTTGCCGCAATCTGTGCAGAGGCTATGATTCTTAAGTTTGATGTAGACAAAATTATCAATATCGGAGTTGCAGGCTCACTGACAAAGGATTTAGGTGTCCTTGATGTAGCTGTTGCAAACAACGTGGTACAGCATGATATGGATACCTCACCACTTGGAGACCCTGTTGGACTTTTATCAGGTATCAATATGGTAACACTTGATGCAGACAAGGATATGAATGCCTTACTTTGTGATTGTTTATCAGACAAGGGAATTAAGTTCAAAAAAGGAACAATTGCAACAGGTGACCAGTTCGTTGCCACAAAAGAGCAGAAAGACCGCATCACAGGCATGTTTGATGCCATTGCAGCAGAGATGGAGGGTGGCAGCATCGGACATGTATGCTATATCAACAATATTCCTTTTGCAATTCTTCGTTCTATCTCAGACAGCGAGGGCGGAGCCATTGATTATCAGACATTTGCTGAGAAGGCGGCAGACCAGTCTATTGAGGTGGTAAAGGAGTTCATAGCACGAGTTTAGGCTGATTCACATTGACTATAGGATTATAGAGACTTCTTTCACTGATGAGAGGGAGATTGCAAGCGAGAGTAAGTACACCTTAACTTATGCGGAGCTTTCAGTTCAGCCATCTGCGGCTAAGGAGATTGAGAGACAGTGCTGATTGGCACTGTCTTTTTTTGCGTATGCGGTTGGTGGAATATCATCCCAAACTCAGAATATAATTTACCATGAGTATATATAGAGATTATTTAGCAGGACAGCAAGAATTTGACCGAAGAAAAAGGAATGGAAAGAGACGCAGATTTCTGTTAATGCTGATTTTACTGGTAGCAGTGACCGGTGGCATATACTGCTGTCACAACAAAATAGACACGCCGTTTACAGGAGGTATAGAGGCGATACTTGGCAGCAATACAGGAAATAAGATAAGCGATAATGTGGTGGAAACCTTTAACGAAATTGTGGCAGGTAATGCAGGCAGTGTGGATTGGATCAGCAATGCAATAGCCCAAATACCGATTTTGGGAGATTATTCATTCGGGGACAGAAAACTGCCAATCTACAGCGTGGATACGGATGAGAAAAAGATTGCCATTTCTTTTGATGCCGCCTGGGGTGCAGAGGACTTTGAGAGAATCATGGAAGTCCTTGACGCGCACAATGTGAAAACCACCTTCTTCATGACTGGAGGCTGGGTTGAAGCCAATCCTGACTGCGTGAAGGAACTGGTTGAGAAAGGACATGATTTGGGAAACCACAGTGAGCACCATTATGATATGGCGACTCTTTCAAAGGAGGAGATTGAGTCTGAGCTTATGGAGGTGCATGACAAAGTCAGTGAGTTAACGGGCTATGATATGAAGCTGTTCAGACCACCATATGGTTCTTACAACAACGAGGTAATCGACACTGCCTATGACTGCGGATATTATCCAATCCAGTGGTCGGTGGATTCTCTGGACTGGAAGGATTATGGGGTAAAATCCATAATAGATACAGTATGCAATCACGAAGCCATGGGACCGGGAGCAATCATTCTCTGCCATAACGGAGCAGCCTATACTGCGGATGCCTTGGATGAGCTGCTCACCAATCTCGAAAATCAGGGGTATGAATTTGTCAAAATTTCAGACCTGATCATGACGGAAAACTATCATATGGATGCGACTGGAAAACAGATTGCAGACTAGCTGATAAAATTAGTACTAAGGTATTTGTGAGTAATGACTATAAAAAAATACGATTAAATAATGCGTTAAAAATCATAAAAAACACAATAAAGACTATTTATCCACATTGATTTGTGGATTGTGAATAAAATTGTGAAAAAACCATGTGAAGTTGCGCAGAAAATGCGCAGATATGCCCTAGTAAAAATTTTGCATTATTTACATATAACCCTTGGGAAAAATATACAAAACACATACAAAATCCTTGGAAATGCTAACAATTGAAAGCCTATGGCATATGATGATAGACTAATATCATGAAATGAGCAAACGGTTGTTCAGAAGGAGAGTATGTATGAAAAAGAAGACGATTGTAAGAATTACAAGCCTGGCTATGGCGGCTATGCTTACAGTTTCACAGCTTGGATTAGGAGACGGAATCAGGGTCTTTGCTGAGGAAACTGCCGGGGGAGAGGAAAGTGACAGCAGTACTGTGACAGCGGAAACAGTGACACTACAGGATTCGGATTTTACTGGTTCCTTGTGGGATGATGGTATATGGACTGTTGCTCCGACTACATGGGATACTACTACATTTGAGTATTATACCTATGCAACAGACCAGTGGCTTACTCCTGGCGAGGATGCGGGTGAGACGGGATTTCATTTCTGGATGAAGAGTGCAGGCAGCTTTGACCTGACCCAGTTAATTGATGTGCTTCCAGCAGGAGAGTACACACTCACATCCTATGTCATGGGAGAAAATGCAGATGTAGACCTGACATTAGAAGGTGCAGATGGAAATATAACTGTCACCACAGATGGCGCAGTAGCACTGGATGGCTACAATTCATGGCATACAGTGACGGAAAAATTCGAGGTAAAAGAAGATGATGCTGATGTCGCAGTTGGTTTCAATGTAACTGTTGCTGATGGTGGATATGGATATTTAGACCACCTTACAATCAGTGGAGTATCAGCAGAAGAAGCTGAGCCTGCTGCTCCAACATACACAGAGGTAGCTGCCACAGACTATAAGTTTGGTACAACAAACCTTCTGACAAATGGAGATTTTGAGACTGGCGATGCAACAGGCTGGACAATTGAGCAGGACGCTGATGTAACCCGTGAGGTAAAAACAAATCAGTGGATGACAAACAATACAACAAATTTCTGCAATGTGTATAATGGAGGCAGCGATGCAGAGAGCATTTCACTGTCACAGGAGTTAAGCCTTGAGGCAGGAACCTATCTCGTATCACTTGATATGGATGGAAAAGAAAATGTATCCAGCGGTCTTACACTTTCTGTGGTAGGCTCTGGTGCAGAGGTGGGGCTTGAAAAGGAACTTGCAAAAACAACAGGTTTTAATACTTGGAGCACAGAAACACTTGCATTTACATTAAGTGCTGCTGATACAGCAACAATCAAAATCAGTGGTTCAATGCCGACAGATTACTGGGGCGATGTAGACAACATCAAGCTTGTAAAGCTTGCCTCAGAAGAGTCAAAGGATGATACAGACAATGGCAGTGATGATGGTGATGACGGAGATGACACTGATGATTCCACAGCAGTCGCAGCAAACATTTCTGTAAAGAAAATATCTGGTCTGTCAGATGATTTCATTACAGGAGCTGATGTTTCGTCATTTTTAAGCCTCATAAACAGTGGTGCAAAATTCTATGATGCAGACGGAAATGAGCTTACAAATCAAGGATTTTTCGATTTGCTTGCATCAGGCGGCACAAACTATATCCGATTAAGAGTATGGAATGACCCATACGATGCAGATGGCAACGGATATGGTGGTGGAAATAATGATCTTGAAGCAGCTAAGGTAATGGGACAGTATGCTACAAAGGCTGGAATGAAGGTACTTATTGACTTCCACTTCTCAGATTTCTGGGCTGATCCAGCTAAGCAGCAGGCTCCGAAGGCATGGTCAGATATGACACATGATGAAAGGCTTGAAGCAATAAGCAAATACACAACAGAATCCATTCAGTATCTTTTAGATAATGGCGTGGATGTAGGAATGGTTCAGATTGGAAACGAGACTACAAACGGATTCTGTGGAGAAACATATAAGAGTAATGGCTGGGATCAAGTCAGTGAATTGTTTAATTCAGGATGTAAAGCTGTTAGAAGCGTATCAGCAGAATACAATAAGGATATTCAGATTGCATTACATTTTACCAATCCGGAGAGAGGCAATTATCCTTCTATTGCCAAGAACTTGAATACTTATGGAGTAGATTATGATGTTTTTGCTTCATCATACTATCCATACTGGCATGGTACACTTAGCAATCTGACAAACACATTAAAGACGGTAGCAGATACATACGGTAAAAAAGTGATGGTTGCTGAGACATCATGGGCTACTACTCTTGAAGATGGCGATGGACATGATAATACAGTCCGTGTTGGAAGTAATGATGACAACACCAGCAAGGAACAGTTGAGATATGATTTTTCAGTGCAGGGACAGGCGAATGAAATTGCAGCAGTTGCACAGGCAGTAAAAAATGTGGGGGATTCAGGAATAGGTCTTTTCTACTGGGAGGCTGCATGGATTCCGGTACAGTATGCATATGACGAGGATGGCAATGTCTTATCAGATGTTGTTGAGTCAAACAAGGCTGCATGGGAAGCAAATGGTTCAGGCTGGGCTTCATCATACGCCGGTGAATATGATGCTGATGATGCAGGTAAGTGGTATGGTGGTTCCGCAGTAGACAACCAGTCTTGGTTTGGATTCGACGGAAAGGCTCTTGATACAGTAAACATTTACAAGTATATCCGAACTGGAACCAAAGCACCTAAGCTGGTTACAAGTG
>URLU01000104.1 GCA_900548765.1 uncultured Lachnobacterium sp. | reverse complement strand
TCTCCAAAATATACTTTGCAATTATAATTTCAAACAGCGGAGATGTATTATACATATATAATCCAATTTTCATTTTTTCCTCACTTTATCTCTGTCAAGCCTAAATCTATTGATTTTACTAACTGGTTGGTCAGTAATAATCTGAATTTAAATGAAGTTTTCTTTTTTGTCAATTCCTTTTACTCTTTAAAGTATACAGGAGCTCCTATAAGTTTTTTAAATGATTCTTTTATTCAAATGCAAGCTCCTCCTGACTTATACCTATGAAATTTCTGCTAAACCTGATAATATCTCCTACTTTATAATTTGCCATTTCAGCTTCTCCTCACAAAACTTTTGTACTTCCTGTTTACCGTTTTCATTTTTCATGATATCAAAGGTACAATAAGACATCAGGCATTCATTTTTGCAATTATCTTCTTCCTTGTCCCAGTCTTTCCCATGATAATACTTTTTAGTGTTTATTTGCTAATATTACTATACTCCTTATACCTTCTCAAAAAAGTAGATGGGCTGACCCCAAGCTTTTGAGCTGCTTCTGAGCTTGTTATTCTCCTATCCCGATAAGCTTCAAAAATCTCCTGTGCCGCAAGCGCGTCAATTTTTATTCTTGCACGCCCCTTATATCTTCTATTATTTACAGATTGCGCAATTCCTTTTTTCTTTTGTGAGTCAAGAAATTTACGCTCGGTACCGTATAGCTCTATCAGCAAATCATAGTACTGTCTGCGATTTTTATCATCAATTACCACAGATGGCAATATTATACTATCTCCGTAGCAAATTGTTTCCAGTAAATTACGGCAGATTACTGCACTACGGTTTCCCAGACTGCTGATCGAATTTACCTCGATTGTCTTATTTTCCGGACGCTTTACAAAGAGCTTATCACCTGAATATTGGGTATCTGTTCTAATCAGCCACTCTAACTGGTTCAGATACTGCATATGACAGTCTTGCAGAAGTTTCCACAAATCTTCCCTATTCTTCCCCGGTGCTCTTTCACTGATAAAAACGGGTATGATATTTTCTCTTATATAAGTTTCCTTTTTCAGGTCTAAATCCAGTCCCGGTATTCCCTGAAAATCCTTTGTGTCCAAAAGATTTATCACACTATAATCAGGCTTTATCTCATATACAAAGCTTTCATCCTCCCGCTCTGTATAGCTGATATCAGCCACCTTATAGGTCAGGTTATAATCATCCTTTAAACAAATATCTCCACGCGTTATTATTTCTCTCATTCTATTATCCTCTTAAATCCAGCTTTTCTAACGAAGCCAGAAGAATTTTATTATATCGTGCTGTAAGCATGTGTTTATAAAAATTCTTTTGAACATCTGATATCAGCGGTGTATCATCAATTAACTTTTCAACCTTAGTCATATCTAACTGCTGCATCACATAACGCAATGCCTCATTACATTCCTCATACTGAAGGCTGCTTATCACTTCATAATAAGAGCTTTTCTTCCCATTCAGCCTTACCTGAGATGTCGGAAATCTATAGATTCTCTTATCAGTTTCTTCCTCAGACTCTATTATCTCCATCATCTCTGACTCATCTGCCAAATTTGGGAACAGGCAGGAGCCATTATCAAATATAGGTGCCAAAGTATACCTGTTATTTTCCTTTATAAATCCCCAATTGGCACCATGACGGTCAAAGTTGCCAAGTAATGCATCCATAATATAGAGCCGCCAAAACATGGCAATTGTTTCTCTGACATTAGTAAGCTTTGAATTATCTCTTAACATCTGCATGATATCTTCATAATCATACTGATATGTTTCCCTATCCTGGTCCAGTGTACTCTCTCCTACATCATTGAAGGGTACAAACTGCTTACCAGCCTCATTAAAATCTCTACAGGCGACAACCTCTTCCCCGTCTCTATAGCCAAGATATGTCTTGTGTACATTAAAACCACATATCTCAAATATATGTGAGCCAATAAACTCTGATATATGATTATTTCGCTTTCCAAAAGCTGTTTGCTTTTGAAACTTAATCATATAGTCGTCCCCATCTATAGATATTCCTTCTTTTCTCTCAGAGCCCCCATAATATTTTCCATTAAGTTCATATTTAGAAAAGTCTATTGCTGTAGCCATACTGTCCCTCCGCCAATATATTTTGCTATAATTATAAATTCCTGCTTTTCACGCGTCAATAGGGTTCCGATTTATTTTTGACGCACATATGCATTTGAAAACAAAAAACGCCAGAACACTGCTATTCTGCAATGCCTGACGTCTTTAAAATGATCATTATTATTATAGGTTAGTCCTTAAACAAATCTGTTGAGTAATATCTGTCTCCGCTGTCCGGGAGGAGAACCACAACTGTCTTGCCCTTAAACTCCGGTCGCTTGGCCACCTGGATTCCTGCATAGAGGGCTGCTCCTGATGAAATGCCAACGAGGATGCCTTCCTCTTTTGCGATAATCTTGCCATACTCGAATGACACTTCGTTTTCTACTGGAATTATCTCATCATAGACTTCTGTATTTAAAATGCTTGGTACAAAACCTGCTCCGATTCCCTGAATCTTGTGAGGACCTGGCTTTCCTGTTGAAAGTACTGCAGATGTTGCCGGCTCTACCGCTACGATTTTAACATCCGGCTTCTTTTCCTTAAGAAATTCGCCTACACCTGTGATTGTTCCACCTGTTCCTACTCCGGCTACAAAGGCATCAACCTCTCCATCTGTGTCTCTCCAGATTTCCGGTCCTGTTCCTGTTCTGTGGGCTGCCGGGTTTGCCGGATTATCAAACTGTTCCGGAATGAAGCTGTCCTTTATCTCCTCGTGAAGCTCGTTTGCCTTCTCTATTGCTCCCTTCATGCCCTTTGTGCCATCTGATAAAACAATCTCTGCTCCATAGGCTTTTATGATATTTCTTCTCTCAACCGACATTGTCTCTGGAAGCACAATAATTGTTCTGTATCCCTTTGCTGCTGCAATCGCTGCAAGTCCGATACCTGTGTTTCCTGATGTGGGTTCAATTATTGTAGAGCCAGGCTTAAGCTTTCCCTCAGCCTCAGCCTGCTCAATCATCTCTTTTGCAACTCGGTCCTTTACAGAACCTGCTGGATTGAAATATTCAACTTTTACCAGAAGTCTTGCCTCAAGTTCATACTTTTTCTCAATATGTGTAAGCTCAACAAGCGGAGTATTTCCGATTAAATCCACTGTACCCTTATATATGTTAGCCATGATTTGTAATTCCTTTCCATATATTGCTTTATTTATATATTATACCCTTTTATCACGAATTTGAAAATTTTCTATTTAAACTTTTTCAAAAAGTTATCTCCTGATTATTTAAATTCGTGACGATTTAAGCTAGTGCCTTGAATGCCTCATCAAGGTCCTCAATAATATCATCAATATTCTCTGTTCCGATTGAAAGACGGATTGTGTTTGGCTTAATTCCCTGGTCCAAAAGCTCGGCCTCGTTGCACTCTGAGTGTGTTGTTGATGCTGGATGTATAGCAAGTGACTTAACATCTGCTACATTTGCAAGGAGTGAGAATAACTCAAGGTTATCGATGAACTCCTGGGCTTCCTTTGCTCCACCCTTGATTTCGAATGTAAAGATGGAACCACCACCATTCGGGAAATATTTCTTGTATAATTCCTGCTGCTCAGGGTCAGTTGAGATTGACGGATGATTTACCTTCTCAACTAATGGCTGGCTCTCAAGGTACTTTACTACCTTTAAGGCATTCTCTACATGACGCTCTACTCTTAAGGATAATGTCTCAAGTCCCTGTAAGAAAATAAACGCATGTACTGGTGATAATGTAGCTCCTGTATCACGAAGAAGGATTGCTCTGATGTATGTTACAAAGGCTGCCGGTGCTGTATCCTTTGCGAAGCTTACTCCGTGGTATGATACGTTTGGCTCTGTGAACCATGGCCACTTGTCATTCTGTGCCCAGTCGAATTTTCCCGAATCCACGATTACGCCACCGATTGTAGTTCCATGTCCACCGATGAATTTTGTTGCAGAATGGATTACGATATCTGCGCCGTACTCGATTGGTCTTACAAGGTAAGGTGTTGCAAATGTATTGTCTACGATAAGCGGAATTCCTGCCTCATGTGCAATGTCTGCGATTCTTGCGATATCTACAACCTCTGAGTTTGGATTTCCAAGTGTCTCGATTGTGATTGCCTTTGTGTTTGGCTGGATAGCCGCCTTGATTCCATCATAATCAAATGGGTCAACAAATGTAGCTGTAATTCCATAATCTGGAAGTGTGTGTGCAAGGAGGTTGTATGTTCCACCGTAGATGTTTTTGGCTGCTACGATGTGGTCTCCTGCATGAGCTACTGCCTGATATGTATATGCCAGTGCTGCTGCTCCTGAACCAACTGCCAGGGCTGCTGTACCACCTTCAAGGGCTGCAATTCTTGCCTCGAATGTACCCTGTGTTGGGTTTGTAAGTCTTCCGTAGATATTTCCTGCATCTCTGAGTCCGAATCTGTCTGCTGCGTGCTCACTGTTATGGAACACATATGATGATGTGAGATAAATTGGTACTGCTCTTGCATCTGTTACAGGGTCTGCACTTTCCTGTCCTACATGTAACTGTAATGTCTCGAATTTTAAATCTCTATCTGCGTAATGCTTCTTGCTCATAATTGTAATCTCCTATTCTTATCCTATAACTTCGTTTTTTATTTTACTTTTGCTTATTAATTTTATTTTCCGGCTCTGTCATATAACAGCTGTTTCTGCCTGCCAGGTTAAATCTATCTGCTGCAACAGCCTGTCAATTGGATGCACATTCGCATACACATTCGTCCGTCCTTTGCAATTGTTTGTGATTTCCAGTTGACCATCGCTGCTTCCTCTCTTCCCTATTGGTTACAATCTCTTTATCTCCTACTGGTTTAGTAGGTGTTGTTGATATTGGTATAATATCCTACTATTCCTACTATGTCAATAGGTTTTTAAAAATATTTTTTTGCATACTTTTGTGTAACAAAAAAACAGATTATATGCCTGCTATAGCAAATAATCTGTTTTCCACAATTATATTTAGTACTCTTCTTCCTCTTCCTTCTCGCTTATATCGTTTACAGGCCTCTCAAGCCCCTCTATCTTAATGTTGTGCTTCTCTGCATAGTCCCATAATGCGGCGTGGATAGCTTCCTCTGCCAGAAGTGAACAGTGCACCTTAACTGGTGGGAGCCCGTCAAGAGCCTCCATAACTGCCTTATTTGTAACCTCAAGAGCTTCCTGAACTGTCTTGCCCTTTACCAGCTCTGTTGCCATACTGCTGGTTGCAACTGCTGCACCACATCCAAAGGTCTTGAATTTTGCCTCTCTGATAATCTGGTTGTCATCTATATCAAGGTACATTCTCATGATGTCTCCGCACTTTGCGTTTCCAACTGTACCTACACCGCTTGGGTTCTCCATCTCTCCTACGTTTCTTGGGTTATTAAAATGGTCCATTACCTTTTCGCTGTACATAATTTTCCTCATTCTTTCTATATAAATAATTGATTTGCTGCTTTCACAAAAGATTTACTTATTATTTTTTACAAAATCCTCGTAAAGTGGTGACATGCTTCTGAGTCTCTCAACAATTCCCTTGAGCTTGTCCACTGTGTAATCAATGTCTTCCCTGGTTGTCTCCTCTGACATACTGATTCTCAGGGAACCATGGGCTATCTCGTGTGGCAGTCCGATTGCAAGAAGTACATGTGATGGGTCAAGTGAACCGGATGTACATGCTGAACCACTGCTTGCGCAGATTCCGCTCTGGTCAAGCAATATAAGAAGCGATTCTCCCTCAATGAATCTGAAACAAAAGCTTACGTTGTTTGGCAGACGGTCTGTCTTGTGTCCGTTTAATCTGGTGTATGGAATCTCGTCAAGCACTCTCTTTATCATGTAGTCTCTTAACTCTGACTCCTGCTTCATGATTTTGTCCATGTTCTCAGATGCAAGCTCCGCTGCTTTTCCAATTCCTACGATGCCCGGTACGTTGTGAGTTCCGGCACGTCTCTGTCTCTCCTGAGCTCCACCATGTATGAAAGAACGAATCTTAACACCCTTTCTGATATACATTACGCCGATTCCCTTTGGTCCATGAATTTTGTGTCCGCTGGCTGAGAGCATATCAATATTCATCTCATCTACATTGATAGGAATATGTCCAAATGCCTGTACCGCGTCTGTGTGGAAGAGTACCCCGTGCTTCTTTGCAATCTCACCGATTTCCTTGATTGGCTGGATTGTTCCAATCTCGTTGTTAGCAGCCATGATTGAGATAAGGATTGTATCTGGTCTGATTGCCGCCTCAAGCTCATCAAGCTTTACCACACCGTCCTCATCTACATCTATATATGTCACCTCATAGCCCTGCTTCTCAAGCCATGCCGCTGTGTGAAGTATTGCATGGTGCTCAATCTTTGAAGTGATGATATGCTTTCCTTTTGAAGCATATGCCTCTGCTGTTGCCTTGAGTGCCCAGTTATCAGACTCACTTCCACCACCTGTAAAATAGATTTCCTCTGATTTAGCTCCTATAAGATCTGCTACAGAATCTCTTGCCTTGTCAACTGCTGATTTAGCCTTTGATGCAAAGCTGTATACTGCTGATGGATTACCATATATCTCTGAGAAATAAGGCAGCATCTCGTCTAATACTGCTGGTAATACTTTTGTTGTTGCTGCATTATCTAAATAAATAAGCTTGTCCATAATCTCTCCTTCTCTTTATCTCTTATTTAAATTTGTACCCATATAACAGGTACGTGAGAGTTAGTTTTTTCAATCTCCTAGTGCATTACTAGGATTACTAATATAGATTATACACGGCATATTCCTAGTGTCAAGGTAGGGATTGTATTTTTGAAGATACAATTTGGCATATGCCAGAAACCTTTATAGCAGGGAAAATTAAAAAGTCCATTACTATCCTTAGATAGTCTGGACTTTTTGAGTATATTAATTCATTTTTTCAATCGTTCCACCGCAGAGCACATAGTCATCCTGATAAAAGACTGCTGCCTGTCCCGGTGTCATGGCACGCTGTGGCTCATCAAATACGCATTTTATCATGCCATTGTCAAGGGGTGTGAGCTTACAGGCTGCCCCTCGGTGGGAGTATCTGATTTTTCCAACTGCCGGTGTGTCCGGATTTATGGAAGCCTCTGCCATGTAGTTCATATTGCCGATATAGCAGGTGTCACTGAATAGCTCCTCATCCCTGCATACCACCACCTGGTTTGTCTCAGGACGAATCTCCTTTACAAAGAGTGGTGTGGCCGCGGTAATGCCAAGCCCCTTCCGCTGTCCTATGGTGTAATGAATAATGCCTCTATGCTGTCCCAGTACATTGCCCTGTGTGTCCACGAAATTGCCCGGCTTGTATACACGCCCTGTCTCCCGCTCTATAAAGCCTGCGTAATCATGGTCTGGCACAAAACAGATATCCTGACTATCACTCTTGTGAGCCACCAGAAGTCCTGCCTTTTCTGCTATCTCCCTAATCTGTGGCTTTTCATAGGCACCTACCGGCATCAGTGTCCTCGAAAGCTGCTCCTGGGTCAGATTGTAAAGGGCATATGTCTGATCCTTGGCCGCAGTAACTGAGTTTTGTATTGTATATCTGCCGTTTGGCAGCTTCAATATTCTTGCATAATGTCCTGTTGCTATATAGTCAGCTCCGATTTCAAGTGAACGTTGTAACAATGACTCCCACTTTACATATCTGTTGCAGGCTATACAGGGATTGGGGGTGTAGGCTCTCTCATACTCAGATACAAAATAGTCTATGACATTTTTCTTGAAATC
>URLU01000103.1 GCA_900548765.1 uncultured Lachnobacterium sp. | reverse complement strand
GGTACAACAACCAGCAACAGAGACTGTCTCTGGGCTGGATATACTCCATATTACACCTGTGTAGTCTGGGGTGGCTATGATGATAACTCAAAGCAGGCAGGTTCAAATACCACCTATCCAAAGAACATCTGGAAGGCTGTAATGAGCCGTGTTCATGAAGGACTTGAGTACAAGGATTTCCCTACACCAAGTGGCATAACCTCTGCAACTGTATGCTCAAAGTCAGGACTTCTTCCTATTGAGGGCACCTGTGATTCAGACCCAAGAGGTTCAATGCTCATTACTGAGTATTTTGATGCAAGCACAGTCCCTAGTGATTTGTGTGACCACCATGTTACACTTACTATATGTAATGACACCGGCACTCTGGCAAATGCATACTGTCCAAATACAACTACCAGCGTATATATCGTCGGTGGTGAAGAGGGAACTGCTGATTCAGATTATCTGGCGAGAGAAGACTTGCTAAACAGCCAGTGTACAATACACAATGCAGGCTCTGTCGCACCTGCAGAACCAACAACTACAGACACGACAACAAGCAGTACGGGTTCAGTTAATTCCGGCACGAATGGAAACGGAAATGGAAATACAAATGGTGGCTCAACGGATACTCCAAAGGAGACCTATCCAAGCTACAATCCGACGACGGATACCTATGTGGTTGACCCTACTGTTACAAGCTTCCCTTACTACGATTCAGTCTACAAGCAGTGGATTGACAGTAACGGTAAGATTACTACAGCACCACCAGACTCAGGAACTTCAACAAATCCCCAGTGATGCATGGCAGCTGGCAAAGCTTTTATAACATACTCTGGTATACAGAGAACCTGCCACCAGCAGCCTCTATTGCATACTCTGGTATAGAAAAGGCGGCTATCAGTTCATACGATAGCCGCCTTTATTATTTACCTATTTATTGTTTTTGTATGTGCAGTTTTGCTGCCGCACCCCTATACCTTACTTGGATGCATTATAATCATCCTCTGTTGCATAGATAACATTTCTATCTGAATAATCAAGATCTGTCACTTCAAAGAAAGTCTTTCCCTGATTAAGCTCAACCTCTGTACCATCCTCATAATAGTAATGTGTCGGCTCTCCGTTGCCATCACAAGTCCAGGTTATATCTACAGCCTTGCCATTTGTGATGTATTTTCCTTTGCCACCTGTAAGTGTACCGATGTCAACTCTGTCGTGATTCTGCTCATCAAAGTAAGCATCTACTGTACATTCCTGAATGATGATATTCTTCACAGCAACCTGGGAACCATCAATACCATCTACCTGTGGCTCACCAAACTGGTATCTGTAATAGAGTCCATCCTCTTCATTGTATACAAACCATGGCTTTGGATGTGCCTGGTATGCTACTACAACTGCTGCATCCTCTCCATCATCAAGAGTTACTTCATTATCATCGTCCTTGTTAAAATTAAGGGCTCCAGCATAGCTTGCGTCATGCTCTGTAGCATAGCCAAGCTTTTCTATAATACTGTCAATATCCTCTGATGATGTACTTAAGTTATGTGGAGACTTTCTGTCTGAGCTTCTATATGTGAAGCCTGACTTTATACGGGCATCACAGTTATCAACTAAGCCCAAATCCAAAATATTGTTATAGGTCTCAATCGATCCGCCACAATGTACATATATTGCATCATAGGCAATTGCTGTATAGGCAAAATACTCACGGGAGCTTCGTACACTTCCGATTCTGTCCATTCCGCTGTAGTCTGAATACAGGGCGAGAAATCTTGTAATTCCTCCCTCTACAGGGAACTCATATATAACATCTGCCCGTGTGATTCCATAGGATGGCATAGCTGACTGCGTATTTTCTATCATAATTCCTACCGGTCTCTTGCTGGCTTCCTCCTCTGTTGCCGGCAGTCCTGTAAGCAGATTTCTGGTTCTGTCTGCAATGACATCCGCATCTGTATCTGCCTCCACTGCCGCGGCCTGTTCAGTAGCCTGCTGTGGTGCTTCTTCCTTTTTACCACAGCCAGTAATCATTGTACAAGCCATAGCACATGCTAATAACAATGCTGTTCTTCTCTTCATAAGTTCATTCCTCTATTCCTTTAAATTATGTGCTTCGCACATTCTTACCTCTTCATTATACTAGTTTATGTGGCGTTTGCACAGACAAAATACCATATTTTGTGCAAAATTGCTTTTTTTAAGTTTTGGAGCATGTCTACGCCCTCTCTCTGGCTCTGGGCTGGGGCTCCTTCGCTTGTGGCTCCCTGAATAAATTTAATTAAAGCACAAGCAGGCAGATACCCAGACTCTGAGGGCGTAGAGTAAAGGCTTAGATTTGACTGATGCCATGTGAAGACTTCAAGAAGGTGTACTTCAACGCATTTGACAGCGGGGGCATAGTGTACACCATACGCGGACAACCAGCTGACCATTCTAGTTTGTCTAGGAGCCTGATTCAGGATATGCCGATTAGGGGTGCCTGCGCACAACTCGGACAGTTTCTTATATGCGCACCGCGCAGAGAAGAAACTGCCCTCAAACATGTGACTACGGCACCCCAGCTTATCCTTCATTCAGGCTCCAAGACAAACACGAATAGTCCCTGAATTGTTGTCCGCGTATGGTGTACACTATGCCCCCGCTGTCAAATCGTTTGAAGAACAGCTTCAATCAAAGAAGTCTTCACATGGCATCTGTCAAATCTTGACTTTACGGAAAGCCCTCAGAGTCTGGGTATCTGTCTGTTTGTGCTCTTGAAAATCGACAAAGGGAGCCACAAGCGAAGGAGCCCCAGCCCAGAGCCAGAGAGAGGGTGCAGACATGTATAATCCCCCAAAAAGCGTCAGGCACAGTATAAAATACTGTGCCTGATGCCATATATGTTATTCCAATTATAGGGAAAGGGGCTTACTCAACGTCCTGAAGTGCTGCCATGTCCTCTTCACCTGTACGAACCTTGACAACTCTGTCAACGCCGTATACAAAGATTTTACCATCGCCGATATGTCCAGTGTAGAGACACTTCTTAGCAGCTTCAATAACTGTGTCTACCGGTATCTTGCTGACAACAACCTCTACCTTAACCTTTGGAAGAAGTGTTGCATCAATCTCAACACCACGATATTTCTCGCCGGCACCCTTCTGGATACCACAACCCATAACCTGTGATACTGTCATACCTGTTACACCAATTTCGTTCATTGCTTTCTTCAAAGCATCGTAACGTGTAAGTCTTGATACGATAACAACCTTGTAGATGCCTGTGTCTACTGATGGTGCCTTCACTACTGACACTGCAGCATCCTTCTTAGCCTGTGAAGCCAGCTCGTAATCTGGTGTTCCAAGGTCTGTATTCTCGTTTATATCCATTGTCATTGTGTTTGATACATCCATAAGTGAGAATCCGGCATAAGCTGATGGAAGTCCGTGCTCTGTCGAGTCAAGACCAAGGATTTCTTCTTCCTCTGATACTCTAAGACCAATTGTTGCCTTAATTACTGCAAATGTAATTGTTATTGTGATTGCTGCCCATGCACCAACTGTGATAATTCCAAGACACTGTAATCCTAACTGATGGAATCCACCACCATAGAATAATCCATTTTCCATTCCTGCTACTGCAAATCCTGGTGCTGTATCTGTTGCAAAAAGTCCTACTGCAAATGTACCCCAGATACCATTCATCATATGTACTGCTACCGCTCCAACAGGGTCATCAATTCTTAACTTCTCATCAAGAAGCCATACGCCGAAGCATACCAGAAGTCCTGCTACAAATCCGATAATTGCTGCTCCAAGTGCATCTGTTACATCACAAGGTGCTGTGATCGCTACAAGTCCTGCAAGTGATGCGTTAAGTGACATTGACACATCTGGTTTTCCGTATTTAATCCATGTAAAAATCATTGCAACTACTGTTGCCACTGCCGGTGCAATTGTTGTTGTAAGGAATATAGAGCCAAGTGTTGCAATATCTGTTGCTGCTGCACCATTGAATCCATACCAGCCGAACCAGAGAATAAATACACCAAGTGCTCCCATTGGGATGTTATGTCCTGGGAAAGCGTTTACCTTTACGATTTCGCCTTCCTTATCCTTTGTAAATTTACCAATACGTGCTCCAAGCATCTTAGCACCTACAATAGCGCAGATACCACCAGTCATATGGATTGCACATGAACCTGCATAATCATGGAAGCCTAACTGAGCAAGAAAACCGCCACCCCAAATCCAATGTGCCTCGATTGGGTAGATAAGTGCTGAAATAACCGCTGAGTATACACAGTATGATAAGAACTTTGTACGCTCTGCCATTGCTCCAGATACGATTGTTGCTGTTGTTGCACAGAATACCAGGTTGAACACAAAGGATGAAAAACTAAAATCCTTGTAGGCTGTGAAAATATCAAAGCCTGGTTTTCCAATAAATCCTGCCACATCTTCTCCGAGAAGAAGGGATGAACCAATGATTATGAACACAACTGTACCAATACAAAAGTCCATAAGGTTCTTCATGATAATGTTTCCTGCGTTTTTTGCTCTGGTAAAACCTGTCTCTACCATCGCAAATCCTGCCTGCATCCAAAATACCAGGGCTGCTCCAATAAGAAACCACACACCGAAAATGTTGTCGTTTATGAAGCTCATAATTTCTTCTGTCATAACTAATTCCTCCTATCGCTTTCGCTTATATACATAGAACCTGCCACCGGCAGCTTCTATTGCATGCTTTGACATACATAAAACCGCCACCGGCAGCTTCTATTGCATACTTTTGTATACAAAAGGCGCATCCCCTTTTCACACATAATGTGCTTTGGGAAATGCGCCTTTGCATTTAGAATAAATATATTATATTATCTTGTATCTTATAATGGAGATACCTCGAAGAGAAGGTCGCCGTATGAAGGCATTGGCCACATCTCCTTGTCAACAAGCATCTCAAGCTTATCAACAGGTGCTCTGAGCTCATCCATTGCTGCCTTTACCTCATCTCTGTAGTAAGCTGCCTGAACTGCTCCCTCTTCCATCTCTCCTGCCTTGTCAGTAACATCTGTAAGTTTTGCAAGTGCTGTCTTAGTATCTGAAAGGAGATCTGATGTCTCTGTCAGAAGCTCTGCCTGAACTGATACATCTGCGTCTGCACATGCTGTCTTAACTGCTGTAAGTGAGTTTGCAAGTACTGTTGTGTATTTGATTACTGCCGGGATAATCTGCTTTCCAGCAATATCAATCATTGATCTTGCCTCGATATTGATTGTCTTTGAATATGTCTCATACTCAATCTCAACACGGCTCTCAAGCTCTGCCTTTGTGAATACCCCAAACTTCTCAAATGCCTTTACGTTTTCTGGTGCTATGTACTGTGGAATAGCCTCAACCATTGACTTAATGTTTGGAAGTCCACGCTTCTCTGCTTCTGCTACCCACTCGTCTGAGTATCCGTTTCCATTGAAGATAATTCTCTGGTGCTCTGTTGCGTACTTCTTGATTAAATCATGTACAGCAAGTTCAAAGTTCTCAGCGTTCTCAAGGATATCGCAAGCCTCACAGAAGGCTTCTGCTACGATTGTGTTGAGTACTACATTTGACTGTGCAACTGAATCCTGTGAACCAACCATACGGAACTCAAATTTGTTTCCTGTAAATGCAAATGGTGATGTACGGTTACGGTCTGTAGCATCCTTCATGAAATCTGGCAATGTCTTAACACCGGTCTCAAGCTTTTCTCCTGTTAAGCTATGTGTTGCTGTTCCTGTGCTCACAAGCTGCTCAATAACATCCTCAAGCTGCTCTCCAAGGAAGACTGAGAGGATTGCTGGTGGTGCCTCGTTTGCTCCAAGTCTGTGGTCATTTCCTACATCTGCTGCAGATGCTCTTAAAAGTCCTGCATGCTCGTCAACAGCCTTGAGGATACATGTGAGAACAAGAAGGAACTGAATGTTCTCATGTGGAGTCTCACCTGGCTCAAGTAAGTTAATTCCATCATCTGTTGTAATTGACCAGTTGTTATGCTTTCCTGAACCGTTTACTCCTGCGAATGGTTTCTCATGAAGTAAGCAATGAAGTCCGTGACGTCCTGCTACCTTTTTCAGAGTCTCCATCACTAACTGGTTGTGGTCTACTGCCACATTACACTCTGCATAAATTGGTGCAAGCTCATGCTGTGCTGGTGCAACCTCGTTATGCTGTGTCTTTGCTGATACTCCAAGCTTCCAGAGCTCCTTGTTTACATCCCTCATGTATGCTGCAACTCTCTCACGGATAGCTCCGAAGTAGTGGTCATCCATCTCCTGTCCTTTTGGAGGCATTGCTCCGAAAAGTGTACGTCCTGCGAAGATTAAATCTTTTCTCTGTAAGTATTTCTCACGATCTACAAGGAAGTACTCCTGCTCCGGTCCAACTGATGGTGTAACCTTTGTGGATGTTGTATTGCCAAACAGTCTGATTAATCTGAGTGCCTGCTCGTTGATAGCTTCCATAGATCTAAGAAGCGGTGTCTTCTGGTCGAGTGCCTCACCTGTATATGAACAGAAAGCTGTTGGAATACAAAGTGTTGCGCCTGCTGCATCCTGTCTTACGAAGGCTGGTGATGTACAATCCCATGCTGTATATCCTCTTGCCTCGAATGTTGCTCTAAGTCCACCTGATGGGAATGAAGAAGCATCAGGCTCTCCTTTTATAAGCTCCTTTCCCGAAAAGCTCATAAGTACTTTTCCATTTTCCATTGGAGCTGTAATAAATGAATCATGCTTCTCAGCAGTGAATCCTGTAAGTGGCTGGAACCAGTGAGTATAGTGTGTAGCTCCCTTTTCAATAGCCCACTCCTTCATCTCATGTGCAATTACATCTGCGGTCTCAAGATCCAGCTCTTTGCCCTCTTCCATTACCTCATGAAGTCTCTTGTAAACCTTCTTTGGAAGTCTTGTCTGCATAACCGAATCGTTAAATACATTTTCTCCAAAGATATCTGCTACATTGTAATATTCCTGTTCGCTCATATCTAGCATCCTTTCCCTTTATTAATATTTCGTACAGATGAACTTTATGATTAAGTCCGTATAATCCATATACAGAAAACCTGCCACCTGCAGCTTTCCTGCATGCTTAGGTAAAAAGATAAGGGCACTCCACCTAGTGGAACGCCCTCGTTCAAAATTCATCGTACACATTATTTCTGAAACTAAGATACCTCAATTAGTTCTAAAACGCAAGGTATTTTGTTTAAAAAATTAAGTTTTATAAACTTTGCACGTTGATTCGACATTTTTATCGGATTATGTGTGCAATTTTACCAAACAAGTATTATCCCTTTACACTACCAAGTGCCACACCTGCTACAATGTGCTTTGAAAGAATTAAGTATACTACGATAACAGGCAGGATAGAAAATGTAATCATTACATAAACCTGACCCATATCAAACTTTAACCAGTCGGCTGCACGAAGCTGTGCCAGCAGAATCGGAAGCGTTTTCTTGTTATTATCATGTAAGATAAGGGCTGGAGTGAAGTAATTGTTCCAGCTGCTTACAAAGGTAAATATTGCCTGTACAGCAATTGCCGGTTTCATAAGAGGAAGTACAATACTGTTAAAGGTACGGAATTCTCCTGAACCATCAATTCTCGCTGCCTCAATCAGAGACAATGGAAGAGAACTCTCCATGTACTGCTTCATGTAGAAGAATACTATAGGTGAAGCAATTGTTGGAACTATAAGTGGAATAAACGAATCCATAAGCCCCATCTTTGTTACCAGGTTGATAAATCCAAGTGCTGTAACCTGTGTTGGAATCATCATAATCATCAATATGAATGGATATATGTATTTCT
>URLU01000102.1 GCA_900548765.1 uncultured Lachnobacterium sp. | reverse complement strand
CTCTTACTTTTATGGTAAACGCTTCCAAAATCTGTGATATAAACATAGCTGCCCGTCTCACTCCCTGATGTCTGCCCAATCCATTTTCGGCTCAAACTCGTCTGAGATACGCTATATTCAGAAATTTCAAAGAAATTAAATGGTAATTTAACTGCATATTCTGCCCTTAATTCCACATTTTCCCCTGAAAAATCCGACTTTAACAGTGAAATACCTGCTGCTCCCCCCTGCACATAGTTTTCTACCTGTTCATTATCCTTAAGCTTACTTATCATAAGCCCCTCTGCCGATAGCAATAGGGCTGGCTCCGAATCCACAACACACGCCTCCACTGCTGTCATCCTTGAGGCATATGTAAGTGCTGCGCTCACACCGGTCTGCACCTGCAAAATTCTGAAATACATAAGTATAAAGACTATAAAGCCTGCCACAATTGGAAATATAACAGCTGCCTCCAAGGTATAGGAAGCCTTCCGGCAGGTGCATGATGGTGTCTCCTTGTGCTCGTCTGGGAAAACTTGTCTAGGATAAATCTTTGGGAGAGATTTTATGCTTAAAAAATTAGAATTTTTATTACAACGAGACACCATCATACACCTGCCTTTCTGACTTTTCATTTTATTTTGTCATTCCCACCTGCTTATGTAGGAATAGTCCACGCTCTTGCTTATTTGATTCGATGTATAATTGCAGAACACTGGATTATAGCTGTAACCAAAGCTGATATTTAATCCAGATATAACATTATCCATCCTAAAATTGTCATATCCAGCCACACTTCTGATTGTCGCTTCCTCTATATCCATAGACCTGTAAGCCATGTTTTTTGTCCCCTTAAGCATAAGCAGGGTTCCAAGAAACTCTGTATAAGACATGCCTGTTGTCACAGACTTTGCCCTTGCCTGACCTGACAGGAGCGCAGCTATCTCAGATAAGTTGGAAGTCCAGGTGGCTTGGGTCTTTACCAGAGGAACCTTATCTCCATCTAAAAGTGTCCTCACATCCAGCACACTCTCGCAGTAAGCCCAGCTTGCCAAAAGCCCCTGCTTTACAGCAGTAATAACCACAGGATTTGCAGATGCACCTGCAATGGCAGTAGCAAGAGCAAGAGCTTCCTCCTTTTTCTTATAATCACTCTGGAGATATATGAAATTGGCTGCTTCCCTGGTCAGTATCAGCTCATGTATCACGGTCTTCAGATTGTCGCTGTCACTGGCTTTTCCAGCGATTATGTACTCTGCCTCATAGCTTAGGGCATGGTCTGCGGAGGGCTTGGTATAGTTACCCATTTTTTGGATAATGTACTGCTCCATACACACATAATCCAGCCAGTCCGTGTCCGGCACCTGCTGATTTGCCCCATGATTCAGACTGCGGTTTGACACATTATCCGATATATTAATGGTATTGCCCGACACACTTGCATCACTGCCCAGAACAAGGGCCAGCACCCCGGATGCCTTTGCTTCCTTCACTGTGCCAAAGGTGTCATCCTCTATTCTCTCGTCTGTGTCTTCCTCTGCCTCCTCACTCTGCTGTAGCTGCTCAAGCTGTTCCACGGCATCATCCACATTCTTGTCCACATCCCCGCTCTCTGCCTCCATCTGGGCAGATTCCATGTAGGTGTCATAGACAGCCTGTGCTGTGCCATAGGCCAGAGTCTCCCTCATGTATGCCGCCACACTTGCCTCGTATACTGCACCATCACCATCTGTAATCAGTGTGTATGAGCTTACATCCGCCGAATCCATGCTAAGCCTTAGTAAATCCAGTCTTTTTTCCCAAAACAAATCCTTTGATTCAGCAAGCCCCGCCTCCGACAGATCCTTTAGGAACCACTCCACATTAGTACCCTGACAGTCATAGCCCAGCAGACCATAGTTCTCATACAGGGGAATACAGTACTGCGAAAATACAGATTCTATATCAGCATTTGCCCTCATCTCAGCCACTTTACTAAGCTCTGTGTATCTGGAAGCCTCAAGCAGGGCAAACAGGAAATTCGCTACCAGCATTATGACTAATGAGGCAAAAACAGTTATGCTTCCTCTTCTTCTCATACTTTTCCGGCTTGATCTGTTATGGTGTCGAAGATGTCATTTACCAAATCTGTAAGCTGCTTCTTAAAAATTAATACAATCCCAATCAAAACAACAATAATGAGTATCAATTCCACCACTCCGGCAGCCTTTTCTTCTCTCAAAAAATTATTAAATCCTAACATAATTTTCTCCTTTCTTACTTAAAACTCAATAATGCGGGCACTATGATAATCGCGATAACAATCGACATCATTATCATCATCGGTGCCAGCATCTTAGTGCTGGCCTCCTCGCCCATTCTCTTTGCCACAGCCTTTCTCTCCTCGAAAGCTTCCTCGGATTCCTGCTGCAGACTGTCACAAATTTGTCTGCTTCCACGCTCCAAACTCGAAATTAACATCCGTATCAGACGCTGATAACACATAATATTCACTCTTTCAGCAAAATTCTGGTATGCAGCCCTCTCACTGTTACCATCTTCTATTTCTCTTTCCGCCACCAGCATTTCTTCATATATGGGCACTTTCCCGGTCTTATTTTTATCCCTCTTTATGAGATAACGCGCGGATATTTTGCTCCAAGCCTGTTTTATAGACATGCCGGAACCCAGTAAAATAGCCATTTTGCTGACTATCTCAGAGTATTCCAGCTCCATGCTCTTTTTTCTCTGTCTGAGAGCCTCCTTCTGCCTTTCCCGCTTCGCAATACAATACAAAATGCCTATTACCAGTTCAAACAGAACAATTTTTAACACCAGATGCTGCTTCGCCTCCCGCCACACAATCCTCTCGTTCCCTATTTCATCTGGCAGCGTCACCGTCTGCTGTCCCTCCTGCTCCATCTGGCTGAGCAGCTTATCCCCTATCTCCTTGAGAAGGGCTTCCTCCCCAGTCAAAAGCCTTGGATATACAATAAAGGAAAACTGATACTCCTCCTCATAATCCTGACAGGATAAGCAGACTGCAGCCGTGACCATTACGCCTTCTTGATTTTCCTCATAATGCTCAAGCCTCTCCTCATCTATGCTCCCGTCATCCATAATCAGATTTTCCGAAAACATCCAGTCTGCTTCCACCATATCCTGAGCATACCTATCCCCAAGCTCCACTTTCTCGCTGACATGATTTAATCCGCCTTCTCCTGTGTAAAAGGTCTCCTCGATTTCCTGCTCAGCTTCTTCAAAATATTTTTGCGCCTCTTCTCTTGTCAATTTTTCCTCTGAAATGCTGACATCATATGGATAATCCTCAAAGCCAGCCCCATTCAGAACCAGTGATACATCCTTACTGCTCTCTCCCGGTTTATTCCGTTCAATCTGATTTCCATTTTTAAGCTCCTGGTCTGTGGATTCCATAATCCCTGCAAGCACTATAAAGGCAACGCATATGACAAAAATCTTTACAATTTTCTTTCTCTGTGTCTCTTCCATAGTCTCACACCTTAATCTGCAATATTTTTCCTGCCAGATGAATTGCGCCTCCATAGGCAAGCAGGCAGACTGTCATAAACAAAACCCCCGCCACATTTCCATACAATACACTCATGTATTCCGCTGACGTAAGCTTCATATAGGCAAGCAGTACAACCGGGATAACACTCATGACTTTCTGCTCCAGCTTCTTTGCAGATATTGCCACGTCAATCTCTCTAGCGGTTTCGTACTTAGCCCACATTTTATTTATGGTATTGTCGATAATCTCCACGAAATTTCCTCCTGCCCGCTTTGCAAAGGACAATATATCAATAAAATTGTATATATCCTCCATGCCAGTTCGTTCCGCCAAATCTTCCAGAGGCTCTTCTAGCGGTATATTCATGCCGACCTTCTTATTTATGTTTTGAAGTTCCAGAAACATATAAGATTTCTCCCCATACATCTGCTTTAACTCCTTTTCCGCCTCAACGAAAGCATTTTCCAGTGAAAATCCTGCCAGAAGAGAGCTGCTTACATTCTTTAGCATGGTCTGAAACTCCATGGCGACCTTTTTGTTTCGCTCCTCCAGCTTCTTTTCAATGGTCTTTTTCCACATGATAAGCAGAATTGCAGGGCTTGCTGTCATCCCCCAGAACGAATCAAAGAAAAGCTTTGAGATGAGTACCGATATGGCAATTGATTCCAATATGACTATGGCTGCCTCCTTTTTTGACAGCCTGTATCTCTTATAATCCATCAATGTCCCTCATTCCCGCAGCCTCAAGCTTGGTTCTGGATTTGAGTTTTCCCTTCTGCACAAGCTCTCCTATTACTCTGCCATCCTTCTCCGATATTTCCTCAAACTGATATAGGGTGTTTAGGACTATCTCACCATTCACAATTCCATCCAGCTCTGCTATTTCAAGCACCCGGCGGGATTTATCCCTAAGCCTTCCCAGTTGGATGATTATATTTATTCCAGAGGCAATCTGGCTCCTGATGGCACTTAGGGGAAGCTCCTGCCCCATGAGCACCATTGTCTCCATCCGGGACAGCATATCCCTGCAGGAATTTGCATGGCCTGTGGACAGGGAACCATCATGACCTGTGTTCATAGCTGAAAGCATATCCAGCGTCTCCGCTCCTCTGCACTCGCCAACGATGATTCTGTCAGGTCTCATTCTAAGGGCTGTCCTGATTAAATCCCTGATTGTAATAGGCATAACGCCCTCGACATTTGCATTTCTTGTCTCCATCCGCACGATATTTTTTGCCCCTAAAAGCTGCAATTCTGCTGAATCTTCAATTGTGATTATTCTCTCGTCCTCCGGGATATACTGCGATAAGGCATTTAGAAATGTAGTTTTTCCAGAACCTGTTCCCCCTGAAATAAATATGCTGTATTTTGCTTTTACAAGCAGCTTGAGCATCTCTGAGACTTCCTTTGATACGGAACCTATAGCTATGAGCTTTTCCATATTATAGGGCTCCTTTGGGAATTTCCTTATGGAAATTGCTGAGCCTCCCAGTGATATGGGAAAAAGCACAATGTTTACTCTGGAACCATCCACCAGTCTCGTATCCACAATAGGTGAGGACTGATTCACCACCCTGTTGTGTCTTCCTACAATCTGCTGGATGATGTCCTGCATCTTCTCCTCTGATGAAAACCTGCCATCATACTGCTGTATGCAGCCGTTTTTCTCATAGAATATACTGTCCGGACCATTTACCATTATCTCAGTGACCTCTGTGTCATCAATCAGCTCCTGCAATACATCCAGCCGCTTCAGGCTGTCAAATACCCTCTTTTCCAGCTCTATTCTGTCTCTTAGGCTGATGCTCTTCTGCTTTACTTCCTCTGATGCCGCCCGGCTTATAATGTCCCATATCTCCTCATCCTCAAGGTCTCTCGAGACATCAATATCCGACAACACCTGTTTTCTTACCTTCTCACTGATCTCATCCAAGCTGCACCGCCCCCACAGACAAACCTCTTATCATATCCCCAAACTCAGTCCATTTCCACTGCTCCACAATCTTGTTACAGCTGTCAACCGGCATGGTAACTATTGGAGGCTCGATTTTTACCACCTTTTCCAGCATCCTCTTATACCCTCTCTCATTGATATCCTCAATAAATTCGTACTCTCTCCATTGTCCAAGTCCTCCCTGCTTTTGAATCAGAAATATCTGGCTGCATATATTAAGCACCTCGTAAAAGCCCTGAAAACGGCTTCCGAAATTTATCACCAGACATTCGTAGCCCATTTCCTTACTTATAAACTGAAGCATTTTTATATAGGAGGCTGAGCTGATTTCACACAGGCTCTCTGTATTTACAACCGGATATATATAGTCCAGTCTGCCCTCGTGCACTATACATTCTGAAAACAGATTCCTCGAAAATCTCTCGTTTTCAATCATTACAATCAGCTCTTCCAGCCCCTTCTGATTCTGCATATTAAGGGTTTTCTTAAGCCCACTGTTTTCCTGCACATCAATCACAATCGTCTTTTTGTTCTCACTGGCAATATTGCCAAGCATGGCTGTAAATGGAAGCTGGTAGTCATTTTCCGACAATGAATACACGCCAAATATCTGTGTCTCCTCTACAATCCTCCCTGCATCCCTCACCTGCCGTACCTCTTCCGAAATGCGCCCCAGTACATCCTCGATTATCTTGTTTACTTCCTGATACTTGTCCACAATATAAATTCCCTCCTCCTGCTGCCAGTCATCAGATTCCAAATCAATAAGCACAAAGACAGGTCTCACAGATATATCCTTTATCACCTCATCCCCACCGCTATACAGAAGGGCGTCAAGCTCTGCCTCCTCTGGCAGCATAGACACTTCCGTATACTCATACAAATCTATCTCCGAGCTGTAATGGTTCATGATGTACCTTACAAACCTTGCCCCATAAGCCTTGTCCTCTGCTATTATGCCTAAACGTGTCTTCTTCAAAAAAACATCCCCCCTTTGTATACATACTCAAGTAAAATCATTGTTCCGTACCCCAGCAGAATTTCCAGCGAAAAATGAATTTTTGCACTGCTTTCTGCATATTGGTAAGAGCCATATCTTCCTTTTGCAATATTTATCAGATACCCTCCTCCCCTGTATAACTGCTGTCTTACATTTCCTGCCAGAATAAGCTTTAACAGGCTGGCAAACGCTCCCCAGACAAATGCCATAACCATGCAGGCAGCCAATTCTTTAAAATTTGTAAAACATCCTACCAGGGAAAATAGCTTGATATCTCCGGCACCCAGGGCACCTGCAAGATATAGTAGATAAAGAACTGCAATCGGAAAAATGATGTTTGGAATCATTAACAATATATTTTCCAAACCCTTAGTAAACAGCCGGTAAAATATCCCTGCTGCCATGCCTGTCAGAATCAGCCGATTACTGACCCTTAGGCTTTTAAAATCCTGTATCACCGCAATGGCTAAAAAGACAAACAGGATTATCATATTTGCATCACCTCTTTTGTTGTGACCTGAATTATAGCAAGGCAGATATGCCCTGTCTACACTGTTTGTGCAAGTTTTTGATATTCCACTTTATGTACAAGTCCTAGGCATTTTATTATGTCCAAAAGTCTATAAGCCTTGATTTTTGTATGATTTTGACTTGTACATCCCAAATTTTTTTACGGCGCAATAGTAGAAACAAAAATTTATTGTATAGATTTTCCATTTCTGCTTATACTTGTAAAAAGGGATTTGTCTGGAAATGGAGGTAATATGAGTATATTTAAAACATCAACCGAAACTAATGATGGATATGAGCTGCTGCTTCGCGATTTAGAGCAGACCACCGATGATTTAAAGGATGCCTACAATAACCTTGGAAATGTTGTTGAGCCGGATTTGATTGATTATTACATCTATCAGGTAAAAGCCGTCTCTATGCGATATAAATTCTTACTTGACTGCGTCAAAAAAATAGAGGATCCTTACGCGAAGAATCCTCTTTGAGCATCACTTATACAATTTTCAACCAAATCATTTCTGCCGTATGTAATTCCCGCATATACCTGCTGTGTATTTTCCATAAGCGGCTCTGAAGTGTCCTGTCTGGCAGCTTCAACAAAGCTATCATACAGGCGCTTCATAATTTGGTCAGCCTCATCTAACCGTTCTGCTTTATTCTCATAGAGAGCCTTGGACAACTGTATCTTGCAGTATTTGTACAGAGGAAGCAGCTGCTTTGCTATGTCATAGCTCATGTTCAGGGCATTGATTAACTCATCAATGGTCTGCCCTGCCTTTCTGACGCTGGCTTTAAAAAGCTCCGTATCTTTATTCTCAAAGCCAGCTCTGGCATCATCCATATATGCAAAATAAATATCATAAATAATGACTATCATTCCACCCTGATTGCACTGGCTGAGCCTTCTGGTGAAATCCTGTCTCAATTCATCTGTCATATACTACCTCTATCTTGATAACAATGAAAGTACCTGCTGTGGCAAATCATTTGCCTGTGAAAGCACAGATATTCCTGCCTGATTTAAT
>URLU01000101.1 GCA_900548765.1 uncultured Lachnobacterium sp. | reverse complement strand
TTGAAAAAATCCTTTGAGTAATCAACCTCTCCGTCCTCTGTCATTGGGAGATTGTTCATATCAAGTGTTGTAACCTGAAACATCTCTCCTGCGCCCTCACAGTCGCTTCCTGTGATAAGTGGTGTGTGAACATATACAAAGTCTCTCTCCTGGAAAAACTTGTGAATTGCATATGCACATAATGAACGCACTCTGAACACAGCCTCGAAAGTATTTGTTCTTGGTCTTAAGTGTGAGATTGTACGGAGATACTCAAATGTATGTCTCTTCTTCTGAAGTGGATAATCAGGAGTTGAAGCTCCCTCAATCTCTACTTCCTTTGCCTGAATCTCAAATGGCTGCTTTGCCTCTGGTGTAAGCACAAGCTCCCCCTTTACGATTATAGCAGCTCCTACATTTATCTTTGCCACCTCATCATAATTTGCAATTCCATCACCATATACGACCTGAATTGGCTCAAAAAATGTACCATCATTTACTACGATAAAACCAAAATTCTTTGAGTTTCGGTTACTTCTTACCCAGCCACCGATTGTTACCTCTGTGCCTGCGTATTTCTCTTTGTTTCTGAATATCTCGCGAATGTTTACAAGCTCCATTCTGCTTATCCTCCTTATTAAACATTTATTCTGCTTCAGTTGATTCACTTACAGACTCTGCAGATTCTGTAGTCTCCTCCTCGTAAGTTACAACTGCCATATCAGCCACCTTGTCAATTGCCTTATTTACAAGATACTGGTTTCTAAGGTATGCCTCACCTTCCTCAGCATTGCCAGAGCCAAAATACTCATATACATCATTTGGGTCTGAGAATGTATCGCCTGCCTGATTTATGATATATGAGATGTAGTTGTTGTACTCATCCTCATCAATCTCGATATTCTCAAGCTGGGCAATATATCCAAATATAAACTCTGTCTTAATCTGTGCTGTAAGGCTCTCTCTCCAGGTGCTCTCAGCATCCTCAAGTGTGACATTAAATTTGCTTGACAATAAGTCCTCAAGAGTCTGTCCATCTGTACCATTATCCTTAAGGAACGACTCCTCATACTCTGCAAGTCTTGCTGTCAGGTAATCCTCTGGTACATCAACCTCAGAATTCTCAAGCATATATGATTTCACTTCATTTACTGTAACACTATATGCGTTCTGTTTCAAATCATTTTCCACAGCAGCCTCAAAATCAGCTACAGTCTCAACATTTGCTTTACTGAATATCTCAGCTACCTTATCATCGGTCAGATCATCCATTGTTATAGGGTCTGTAGAGTAAATAGCCTTGATTGTGAATTCGAAGGTTGCTTCCTGTCCTGCAAGGTTATCTGCCTGATAGTCATCTGGGAATGTGACGTCTGAACTTACTGTATCACCTACATTTGCTCCAATTATTCCAGATGTAAATCCGTCGATAAAGCTTGAACCGCCTACAGCACTGTTATTTGACACATCAAGAAGGACATCCGTAGCAGAACCGCCATCAAAGGCTTCCCCATCAAGATAGCCCGTATAGTCAACCTTTACATAATCGCCCTCTTCTACATCAGTTCTGTCTGTAATCTCCTTGTAGGCATCTGCCCCATAGGTTGTGAGAAGCTGTGTAAGGTAGCTGTTTTTGGCTTCATCTGTAATCTGATAATCAGTTGAAAGTGTCACTGGTATAGCATCATAGTCTGCAAGGGCTGTGACCTGCTTTGCCACATCTATGTCAAACTCGCCGCTTCTCTTGTCTGATGTGGTACCTGTTGTTACTGTAGCTGTGCTTTCTGTGCTCTCAGTGTTTTCTGTGTCCTTGCTGCTTCCACATGCTATCATTCCTGCTGCAAGAGCCACACAAAGTACTGATGCTAAAATTCTGTTTTTCATTTTTAAGACCTCTCTTATTTTACTTGCGTTTTGCAGCCTTTTTAGCAGCTGCTTTTTTCGCTGTTTTCTTTGCAACTGGCTTACCAGTCTTTTTCCAACGCTGCTTCTTTTGCGGCTCCCCGTCTGTGCCCCCAGCATTGGTCTTTTGTGCCCTTTTTTTAGCTTTTTTTAACTCCTGCTCTGCAGCAAGTGCAGCCCTTGTCTCATCATCAAGTACAAGAGAATCAATAAGCTCCCAGATTTGGCTTCTGCCATCCTTTGTCTCTGCCGAAAAAGGAATGACAATTGTGCCCGGCTCCACATTCAGAGTCTTTTCAATCCTCCAGATGTGCTCATTGATCTTACCACGCTTCACCTTATCCGCTTTTGTTGCGATAATAATTGGGGCAAATCCCTGATTCACCATCCACTCATACATCATCACATCATTTTCAGATGGCTCATGTCTTATATCTATAAGCAGAAATACTGCCTTGAGCATCTTTGACTTATGGAGATAGTTTTCAATCATCTGTCCCCATTTAGCCTTGATTTCTATATTGGCTCTGGCATATCCATAACCCGGCAGGTCTACAAGGTATGCCATGTCATTTACGTTGTAGAAATTAATCGTCTGTGTCTTTCCCGGCTGGGATGATGTCCTTGCCAGAGAATTTCTGTTGAGTAAGGCATTTATAAGACTCGATTTGCCTACATTTGATTTGCCGGCAAAGGCTACCTCATAATGCTCATTTTCTGGAATAGTACTGGTAATACCACAGACAGTTTCCAGATTTACATTTTTTATTACCATACATATCCTTTCTGAATACATAAAACCTGCATACTCTGATATCTAAACAAGTGCCACTGCAAGTACTTCATCCATAGCAGATACTGGTACAATATCGAGTCCGTTAAGGATTTCCTCTGATATATCCTCCAGATCCTTGACATTGTCCTTTGGTATACAGACGCGCTTTGAGCCCGCTGTCTTTGCAGCCAGAAGCTTTTCTTTTAAGCCTCCTATCGGAAGTACCCTGCCTCTTAGTGTGATTTCACCTGTCATGGCAACATCCGCATGCACCTTTCTATTTGTAACCGCAGACAATACTGCTGTCGCCATGGTCACACCAGCTGATGGTCCGTCCTTCGGCACAGCTCCCTCCGGTATATGTACATGTATGTCATGCTTTGCAAAATAATCCTCTGCCACATCATATCTGCCGCTGACAGACCTCACATAGGTAAGTGCCGCTGCCGCAGATTCCTGCATTACCTCACCAAGCTTACCTGTTAGTTTAAGCTCACCCTTGCCCGGCATGGTATTTACTTCAACCTCAAGAGTCACACCGCCTACGCTGGTCCAGGCCAGTCCTCTTACTATTCCGATTTCATCCTTATCGCATATCTTTTCTGCAGAATACTTTTCCTGTCCTAAATATTTGACAAGATTATTCTTGCTGACTCTGATATGCTCTGTCTGTTCCTTATAGATTTCACAGGCAGCCTTTCTGCATATATTGCCAATCTTACGCTCAAGCCCCCTGACTCCTGCTTCCCTTGTGTAACCACTTATAATCATATGAAGTGCCTTGTCTGTTATGGTAAGCTGTCCCGGCTTTATGCCATTTTTCTCCATCTGCTTTTTGACAAGGTGCTCCTTTGCTATGTGAAGCTTTTCATTCTCTGTGTAGCTAGTCACCTCGATAATTTCCATACGGTCATAGAGCGGTCTTGGTATGCTTGACGCATCGTTTGCTGTGGCAATAAAAAGCACCTCAGACAAGTCAACCGGCAGCTCTACATAGTGGTCTCTGAATTTTGCATTCTGCTCACTGTCCAATACCTCAAGCAGGGCTGCGGATGGATCTCCCTTGTAGTCATTGCTCATCTTGTCTATCTCATCAAGGAGCATAAGAGGATTGCTGACTCCTGCCTGCTTTATGCCATTTACGATTCTGCCCGGCATAGCACCTACATAGGTTCTCCGGTGTCCCCGTATCTCAGCCTCATCTCTCACACCGCCCAGGCATATTCTCACATATTCCTTGCCCAGAGCTGTGGCAACAGATTTTGCAATACTTGTCTTTCCTGTTCCCGGCGGTCCTACAAGACATATAATAGGACTCTGTCCCTTTCCTGTCAGATTTCTCACAGCCAGAAACTCTATCATACGTTCCTTGACATCCTTTAGTCCATAATGGTCTCTGTCAAGAATTTTCTCTGCATGATTCAAGTCCTCATTATCAACAGACTTTTTATTCCATGGAAGCTCCAAAAGTGTCTCAATATAGCCACGGCTCACCGCACTCTCTGATGAGCTGCCACTTAGGTTCTTGAATCTGTCTATTTCTTTTTTTATCTTTGCCTTCACATCATCTGGTGCATCAAGCTCCTTGAGTGCCGCCTCGTAGCTCTCCGCATCGCTCTGTGAATTATCTCCCAGCTCGTCTCTTATTACAGACATTTGTTCACGGAGCACATATTCTTTCTGGTTCTTTTCCACCTTTTCCTTAACCTTGCGCTGCAGGTCATTCTTGATTGCAGTCACTTCGATTTCAGAGAGAAGTATGGACATGAGTACCTCGTAGCGGGCTTCCAGCGATACAGCCTCAAGCACCTTCTGCTTTTCAGAGTACCTTATAGGTATGCTGTTTGCCACAAAATCCATAATCTTGTCAAGCTTATCGGTTTTGCCTATCTGATTTACAATCTCCTTGCCGAGCTTGCCATTTACCCTTGCGTATTTTGCAAAAGTCTCCTGTATACCTGCAATCATGGCATGCACTTCCTGCTCTGGAAGCTCATCCTTAGTCTTGCAGGTGACTATCTCAGCTTCAAGAAAGGCAGGCTCAGAGGTAAATTTTAAGAGCTCTGCCCTCTCATTTCCCTCAACAAGGATTCTAACTATATCATTTTGTAATTTGATTACCTGCTTAATCTCCGCAATAACTCCGATATTGTAGAGGTCCTCAAGTCCCGGATTGCTCTGCTCAACATTTCTCTGTGTAACCAGAAAAATCCTCTGTTCATCACGCATTGATTCCTCAACTGCTTTGATTGAAATCTCTCTGCTAATATCAAAGTGTGCTATCATGCCCGGAAGAATCGTCATTCCTCTCAAAGCTACAGCAGGCAATATCATTGCGATATCTTCCACTTAATTCTCCTATGCTGTCTTTTTGTCCTCTATTTCAAGAGGCTCCTCTCCGTCTAAGAGGAGATTTTTCTCCACAATTTCCCTGTCAATTACGCATTTACTTATGCTGTCATCTGATGGTATCTCATACATGAGGTCAAGCATAACATTTTCCATAATTGCACGAAGGCCTCTGGCTCCAGTCTTTCTCTCAAGTGCCTTGTCAGCAATAGCCTCCACTGCATCATCAGAAAACTCAAGGCCCACTCCGTCAAGCTCAAAAAGCTTTGTATACTGTTTTACAAGAGAGTTCTTTGGTTCGCGCAGGATTCTGATAAGGGCATCTCTGTCGAGCATATCCAGTGACACGGTGATTGGCACACGCCCTATAAACTCTGGTATAAGTCCAAACTTTACAAAATCCTGAGGAAGAGCATGCTTAAATGCCTCACCCACATTTACATCTTCCTTGTCTCTGACCTCTGAATTAAAGCCGATTGAGGATGTGTCCATACGGCTATCCACAATCTTCTCCAAGCCATCAAAAGCACCACCGCAGATAAACAGGATGTTTGTAGTATCAATTGGAATAAGCTCCTGCTGTGGGTGTTTTCTGCCTCCCTGTGGTGGTACAGATGCAACTGTTCCCTCAAGGATTTTAAGAAGTGCCTGCTGGACTCCCTCTCCTGATACATCACGGGTGATTGATACATTCTCAGATTTCTTTGTAATCTTGTCTATCTCGTCAATATATATGATTCCGTGCTGGGCACGCTCAATGTCATAGTCTGCTGCCTGAATAAGCTTAAGCAAGATGTTCTCAACATCCTCTCCTACATATCCAGCCTCTGTAAGTGTTGTAGCATCTGCGATGGCAAAAGGTACATTAATCACTCTTGCAAGTGTCTGAGCAAGAAGTGTCTTTCCTGAACCAGTTGGTCCAAGCATCAGAATATTACTCTTCTGAAGCTCTACATCAGAAGTATCGCCTGCAAGCACTCTCTTGTAGTGGTTGTATACCGCTACAGAAAGCACCTTTTTAGCCTGATCCTGTCCTATTACATACTCATCAAGAAAAGCCTTTAATTCTCTTGGTTTTAAAAGGTTGATCTCTTCTCCTGATTTCTTCTCAGTCTCGTTACCCTCAAATGCTTCCTCATCAATAATCTCTGCGCAGATGTCAATACATTCATCGCAGATGTATGCCCCATTTGGGCCTGCGATTAATCTGTTTACCTGCTCCTGGGTCTTTCCGCAGAAAGAACAGCGGATTTTTCCATCATTTTTTACTGCCATTTATTATCTCCTTCAATGCTGTTTGAGGGCATCCCAGAAACAGGGGTACCCTCTAACGCTCATTACTTTATATTATCTGTTGGTGATAACACTATCAATCAGACCATATTCAGCAGCTTCCTGAGCAGAAAGGTAATGGTCTCTCTCTGTGTCTGCTGCAATCACATCATATGGCTTTCCTGTATTCTCAGCCAGGATTTCATTTAAACGTTTCTTTGTCTTTAAGATATTCTCTGCTGCAATTTCGATTTCTGTTGCCTGTCCTTTGGCACCGCCTGATGGCTGGTGAATCATAATCTCAGCATTTGGAAGTGCATATCTCTTACCCTTTGCACCGCCTGCAAGAAGGAAAGCTCCCATGCTGGCTGCAAGTCCGATACAGATTGTAGATACATCACACTTGATATACTGCATTGTGTCGTAGATTGCAAGTCCTGCTGTAACCATTCCTCCCGGTGAATTGATGTATAAATGTATATCCTTATTTGGATCCTCTGACTCAAGGAAAAGTAACTGGGCAACTACAAGACTTGCTGTAGTTTCATTTACTTCCTCTCCCAGGAAAATAATACGATCCTTTAATAATCTAGAGTAGATGTCGTAATTGCGTTCTCCTCTGCTGGTCTGTTCAATGACATAAGGTACTAAACTCATAGATAAATGCCTCCTTTATAAAAGTTCAAAAGACCGGCCCAGTATTTACTGAGCCAGTCCATTTAATTTCACTGTTTGCGAAATCTTATTCTTCTGCAGCCTCTGCCTCTTTTTCCTTCTTTGTCTTAGCTTTAGCGCGCTCTTTTACGTTTTCCATGATAAGGTCAACTGCCTTTGTGATTGCAAGGTCTCTCTTCATAGACTCTTTCTCTGAATCACCCATGTACTCTTTAAGCTTGTCAGCTTCCATTCCGTAAGCTTTAGCCATCTTCTCGATTTCTGCATTGATATCCTCATCAGATACCTCAATGTTCTCTTCTTTAGCAATCTGCTCAAGAACAAGGCTGCTCTTAATACGTGTCTCAGCCTCTGGACGAACCTGCTCTTTTAACTGGTCTACTGTCATTCCTGAGAACTGTAAGTACTGATCCATTGAAAGACCTGACTGTGCGATTCTCTGAGCGAACTCATTAACCATTGTCTCGCACTGTGTATCAATCATAGCCTTTGGAAGATCCATCTTTGACTTGTCGATAATCTTCTGGATAGCCTCATCCTCTTTAGTCTTCTTAGCTTCATTCTCCTTCTTCTCTGTAAGGTTCTTCTTAAGCTCTTCCTTGTACTCAGCTAATGTATCAACTCCAGCTACATCCTGAGCGAACTCATCATTAAGCTCTGGAAGCTCCTTAGCCTTAATCTCGTTAATCTTAACCTTGAATACTGCTGGCTTTCCTGCAAGGTCAGCTGCCTGATACTGCTCTGGGAATGTAACATTTACTTCAACTTCATCTCCAGCGTTCTTTCCAACTAACTGATCCTCGAATGTATCGATAAATGAATGTGAGCCAATCTCTAATGAGTGGTTCTCAGCCTTTCCACCATCGAAAGCTACACCATCAACAAATCCCTCAAAGTCGATAACTGCTGTATCTCCCTCTTTTACTGGTCTGTCTGTAACTGTAACTGTTCTTGCGTTTGTATTTCTCTGGTTCTCAAGCTCAGCCTCAACCTCGTCCTCTGTAACTGATGTATCAATCTTAGTTACTGTAACTCCCATGTATTTTCCAAGAGTTACCTCTGGTCTTGTAGCTACTTCTGCTGTATAAATGAATGGTTTTCCTTTTTCAATCTGAACAACATCAACTGTAGGACGT
>URLU01000100.1 GCA_900548765.1 uncultured Lachnobacterium sp. | reverse complement strand
GGATGTAAAGCCTGGCGAGGTAGTTACCATAAGCCCTGAAAAAGGCATAGAGTCAGATATGACCATGGCTATTGCACCGGAAAAAGAAGCAAGATGTATATTCGAGTACATATATTTTGCAAGACCGGACAGCCATATAGACGGAGTCAGCGTGTACAGCTCACGAATCAAGGCAGGAAAATTCCTGGCTATGGATTCGCCGGTTGATGCAGATATAGTGACCGGAGTTCCTGAGTCCGGTAATGCAGCCGCCCTTGGATATTCTCTCCAGTCCGGCATACCATATGGCACAGCATTTGTAAAAAATGGATATGTAGGACGTACCTTTATCAAGCCAAAGCAGTCCAGCAGAGAGTCCAGTGTACAGATTAAGCTCAATGTCTTAAAGGAAGCTGTTGCTGGCAAACGGGTTATCATGATTGATGACTCAATCGTAAGAGGAACCACCTCAGACAGAATCGTAAAGATGCTAAGGGATGCAGGAGCAGCAGAAGTCCATGTAAGGATTTCTTCACCACCATTTTTATGGCCATGTTATTTTGGAACAGATATTCCTGCAAGAGAGCAGCTTATCGCCTATAACAGGACAATAGAGGATATCAGAAAAATAATCGGAGCAGACTCACTGGGCTATCTTGAGCTTGACCGCTTAAAGGAGCTGGCAGAGGGACTTCCAATTTGTACAGGCTGTTTCAATGGCAAATATCCAATGGAACCGCCAAAGGAGGATATCAGAGGAGAGTATTTTGACAAGGAAATAGACCTTGAGAGAAGGATGCTAAACCGTTAAAATGGTATCAGATATAAAATCATAAGCACATTTAAAAAGGAGAAATTTATGAGCACAGATAGATATTCAAGCCCATTAGGAGAGAGATATGCCAGCAAGGAAATGCAGTATATTTTCTCACAGGATATGAAGTTTTCTACATGGAGAAGACTTTGGATTGCCCTTGCAGAGACAGAGATGGAGCTTGGACTTTCAGAGAATGGCAAGCCTGTTATCTCGCAGGAGCAGATTGACGAGATGAAGGAGCACATCACAGATATAAACTATGATGTTGCAAAAGAGAGAGAAAAATTAGTCCGCCACGATGTAATGAGCCATGTATACGCATACGGACAGCAGTGTCCAAAGGCAGCAGGAATCATTCACCTTGGTGCCACATCATGCTATGTAGGTGATAACACAGACATAATCGTTATGAATGAGGCATTGAAGCTGGTCCACAAAAAGCTTGTAAGTGTAATTGCTGAGCTTGCAAACTTTGCAGACAAGTACAAGAACCAGCCAACACTTGCATTTACACACTTCCAGCCAGCCCAGCCTACAACAGTAGGAAAGAGAGCTACACTCTGGGCACAGGAATTTTTGATGGATTTAGAGGATTTGGAGTATGTGCAGAGCACATTAAAGCTTCTTGGTTCTAAGGGTACAACAGGTACACAGGCAAGCTTCCTTGAGCTTTTCGACGGAGACAATGAGACCATCGACAAGATTGACCCAATGATTGCCAAGAAGATGGGCTTTGATGCCTGCTATGCTGTATCAGGACAGACATATTCCCGTAAGGTAGACACAAGAGTCTTAAATGTACTTGCAGGAATCGCTGCAAGCGCACACAAGATGTCAAATGACATCAGACTTCTTCAGCACCTGAAGGAGGTTGAGGAGCCATTTGAGAAAAATCAGATTGGTTCGTCAGCTATGGCTTACAAGAGAAATCCGATGAGAAGTGAGAGAATCGCTTCCCTTTCAAGATATGTGATGGTGGATGCCCTTAATCCGGCTATCACTTCAGCTACACAGTGGTTTGAGAGAACCCTTGATGATTCAGCAAACAAGCGTCTTTCTATTCCAGAGGGCTTCCTTGCAATTGATGGAATCCTTGATTTGTGTCTCAATGTAGTAGATGGACTTGTGGTATATCCAAAGGTTATCGAGAAACACTTTATGGCAGAGATTCCATTCATGGCAACAGAGAATATCATGATGGATGCGGTTAAGAATGGTGGCAACCGTCAGGAGATGCATGAGAAGATTCGCCAGCTCTCTATGGAGGCAGGCAGGACAGTTAAGGAAGAGGGAAGGGACAATAACCTTGTAGACTTAATTGCCGCTGACCCTGCATTCGGTCTTACAAAGGAGGAGATTGAGGCTAACCTCAAGCCAGAGCTTTATGTAGGACGCGCTCCACGTCAGGTTGACGTGTTCCTCCGTGATGTAGTTAAGCCAGTGCTTGACGCTCACAAGGACGAGCTTGGTGTTAAGGCTGAGATAAACGTATAAAAAGTTGTTGAAAAGCCCGGACACCTATGTTATAGTTAATATGTTGTCTATTAGAAAAAGTAGGAGGTGTAATCGTGGCCGTTTTAAAAACGATTTTATCAGTATTATTTATCATAATCAGTCTTGTAATTACAGTTGTCATCTTGATGCAGGAAGGTAAGTCAGCAGGACTCGGCGCTATCAGCGGAGCAGCAGATACTTACTGGGGCAAGAACAAGGGACGTTCAATGGAAGGAGTTCTTGTAAAGCTTACAAGAGTATGTGTAATCCTTTTCCTTGTGATTGCTGTCGTGCTCAATATGGGAATATGGTAAATTGATGATTAGGGCTGCCGTTTGGCAGTCCTTTATTTAGCTTAGGGGGTGTTGGATATTGCACTAAGGCAGTTGATTATTTGTGTCGAGTTACGGATATAAAAATAATCAACTGCCTCAGTGTAATATCCCAATATACGTTATGTTAAAAGAAAGCATTGCCAAATAAGGAATATCGATTATAAAAAGGCTGAGAATTATAGTATAAACAAGAGTTAAAGGTTATTATAAAATTAGAAAATTATAAATACAGGAGGTGAAATATGAGCGATAACTACGAATACAGAAAAAAGATGATATACGATTTCATGTGCGAGGACATGTACGTCCCGATGAAGATAAAAGAACTGTGCATAGTGCTGGGGGTGACAAAGCAGGACAGACCAGTGTTAGAGCGCATACTTCTGGAATTGCAGGAGGAGGGGAAGATTGAGCTTTCCAAGAGAGGCAAGTACTCCAAGGCCGAGTCAAAGAATGTGACAGGTGTCTTTACTGCCCACCAGAGAGGCTTTGGCTTTGTGACAATAGAAGGAGAGAACGAGGATATTTTTATCCCTGGGGACAAGGTCAATGGCGCCATGCACATGGATACGGTGGAGATAGCTGTACTTCCGACCACTTCTGGAAAAAGAAAAGAAGGCGCAGTACTAAAGGTCATCGAGCGTGGCATGAAGCATGTGGTATGTACCTATGAAGCCAGTGAAAATTTTGGATTTGCAGTGCCTGACAATACCAGATTTGGCAGCGATATATTTATCCCAAAGGGCAAGTCCATGGGAGCTGTGGCAGGACACAAGGTTGTGGTTGAGGTCACAAGCTATGGCAAGAAGGATAAGAAGCCGGAGGGCAGGGTAGTGGAGATAATAGGACACATAAATGACCCTGGAACGGACATATTATCCATAGTCAAAGCCTATGGTATGCCTGTGGAATTTTCGGAAAAGATAATGCATCAGGTGGAAAATGTCTCAAAAGAAGTAACAGATGCAGACATGGCTGGCAGAATGGATTTGAGAGACTGGACCATGGTTACAATCGATGGTGAGGATGCCAAGGATTTGGACGACGCAGTATCGCTCTTTATGGATGGGGACAACTATGTACTGGGTGTCCACATAGCGGATGTGTCAAACTATGTGCAGGAGCACAGCGCGCTGGATGTGGAGGCTCTTAAGAGAGGCACGTCTGTATACCTTGTTGACAGAGTAATCCCGATGCTTCCCCATGCACTTTCAAATGGAATCTGTTCCCTGAATGAAGCCCAGAACAGACTGACACTTAGCTGCATTATGACCATTAATCCAAAGGGTGAGGTAATTGATCATAAGATTGCAGAGACTGTCATAAGGACAAACCGCAGGATGACCTATACAAATGTAAAGAAAATCTTAGAGGACAAGGATCCGGAGGTTATGGAGGAGTACAAGGAGCTGGTGCCTATGTTTGAAAAAATGGCAGAGCTTGCCTCAATCCTCAGAAAGCGCAGAATGAAGAGAGGCTCAATAGACTTTGACTTCCCAGAGACCAAGGTAATCTTAAACGACAAGGGAGAGCCAATCGACATAAAGCCATATGACAGAAACGTGGCAACCAAGCTTATAGAGGACTTTATGCTTATAGCAAATGAAACCGTGGCTTCACACTTTTTCTGGCAGGAGATACCATTTGTATACAGGACACACGATAACCCTGACACAGAGAAAATCCACAAGCTTTCGACCTTTATCAATAACTTTGGCTACTCTCTGCACATAGGAGCAGATGAGGTGCATCCAAAGGAGCTGCAGAAGCTTCTGGAAAAAATCGAGGGCACAGACGAGGAAGCCCTTATCAGCAGGCTGACTCTTAGGTCTATGAAGCAGGCGAGGTACACAACCGCATGTACAGGGCACTTTGGACTGGCAGCCAGTTATTACTGTCATTTTACATCACCAATAAGAAGATATCCCGACCTGCAGATACACAGGATAATCAAGGAGACCCTGCGGGGCAGGATGAATGCAAAGCGAATCGAGCATTACGAGAGCATACTTGATGAGGTGGCAAAGCAGTCCAGCCAGATGGAGCGCAGGGCTGATGAAGCAGAGCGTGAAACCATAAAGCTAAAGAAGTGTGAGTATATGGCAAAGCATGTAGGCGAGGAATTTGAAGGTGTTATCTCAGGAGTCACAGAGTGGGGATTTTTCGTGGAACTGCCAAACACAGTCGAGGGACTTGTAAGAGTGACAGAGCTTAAGGATGATTTCTATCAGTTCTATGAGGACACCTACGAGTTAGTAGGCGAAGTGACCAATAAGAGATATAAGTTGGGTCAGAAGGTAAAGGTAATTGTAGATTCGACCGATAAGCTTATGAGGACGATTGATTTTGCCTTAGTATAATATACTGAGAAATGTTAATTGGACAGATAGCAATAGAAGCAGCATTGAGGTGCGTTTGAAGTTGTAATATGCAAATTTGTCGATAAAAACGTGTTGTTAACAGTAAAAAAATGTGCTACAATGAAGAACGCACTGGAAGGATAAAAGCCTTTGGTGTATGAAATAAGGAGGTGCCGTTATGGCTAAGGAGCCTAAAAAGTTAATAGCCAATAACAAGAAGGTATATCATGATTACTTTCTTGATGAAAAATACGAAGCCGGCATCTCACTTGCCGGAACAGAGGTCAAGTCTCTGAGAATGGGCAAGGGCAGTATTAAGGAAGCATTTATCCGAATCGAAAACGGAGAGGTATATCTCTATGGTATGCACATCACTCCCTATGAAAAGGGTAATATCTTTAATAAAGATCCACTGAGACCCAAGAAGCTCCTGCTCCACAAAAAGGAGATTGAGAAGCTGACAGGCAAGATAAAAGAAAAGGGTTATACAATTGTCCCGGTTGAGGTATACTTTAAGGGAAGCCTTGTGAAGGTAGAGATTGCTCTTGCACGAGGAAAGAAATTGTATGACAAGAGACAGGATATTGCGAAGAAAGACCAGAGGCGTGAAGCTGAGAGGGATTTCAAAATCCGCAATCTTGGATAAGAGTAAAATTGAATATGGGCTAGTAAAGGTTTCGACGGGGATTATGAAGCTGGAGAAGCGAGTCGTATGGTAATGCGTTAAATGGCCAAACTAAAATTAAACGCTGAAGATAATTTAGCATACGCTGCCTAGTTGCAGCAGTCCACTCTAGAGCACTCACACTTTAGAATCTGGGCTTCGACCATGTGAGAAACGACTTATGCAAAGCTTTGAGCATATGGGCGTAACATGAAGCTACTAAAGCCACTCGGTTGTTTGTTCCTGAGTGGTGGAGGGAATGTTTAAGGATAAACTACACTCGTAGAAGGACAGGGGATTGATTTTCGGACACGGGTTCGATTCCCGTCTAGTCCACTTTGAAAAATCCCTTGAAATTAGCGGATTTACTGAGGTAAAGGCTAATTTCAAGGGATTTTTCTAGGTAAAAAAATTAAGCAGGATAAAGCTTTTGTAGGAAAAAATTAAAAGAAGAATAAAGAAAGGAACAAGTATGACATTCTATCATGCATCAAACCAGCAAAAGAAATCAATCCTGCCTGTTATAACGCTTGCAATCTTTAGCTTCTGCTTTCTGTGTACCGAGTACATGTTTGATGACATGATGGCACTGGTGGCAGGCAGCACAGAGGTGGTCAACGCACAGAATCTGGTGCTGGGGGCAAGTGTGGCAGGCTTTGTGCTATATGCTTTTTTACATAAATATTTAAGCAAAAAAACAGAGAGAATCCTAGCCTGTGCCGCAATGTTTGTAAGCATAGGCTGTGTCTTTGCCATTATGGGACACTGCAGCAGGCTGGCAATCTATGCCGGCGGAATCGTCTGCTTTGTAATCATGGGAGTGGCAGGCAGTGCAGTCTGCTATTTCGCATCCAGAGCAGTAGAAAATCATGCCAGTCTTGGCAAGCTTGTGGGAATAGCATACGCTCTGGGGATTTTCATACAGTATTGCAATAATAACTGGGGCAGGGGCGAGAGGCTTGAAGCTATTGTAATATCATGCTTTATGCTTGCCTTTGTGGGCTGTATATTTAAGCTTGCGGATAATTGTGACAACATGACACAAAACTTAAATCAGGATATAATAAAAATCAAAAGCCCTGCAATACCTCTGACTGCCCTGTGCCTATGTGTATTTTTGATGACACTGATTTTCTCAACGCTGGACAATGCAGTCACCCTGGTACACTCAGCAGGAGAGTTTAATATCGGAAAATGGCCGAGACTGCTTCTGGCTGAGAGCAGTATTGTGGCAGGCTGTGTCTATGATTTGAAAAACAGAAGGTTTATGCCCCTGATCATGTATGTGATTACCATGCTGTCTGTCATTTCCATTGTGGTTATCAAGCTTGGAGGCAGCTTTGTATTTGGGCTTATAGTCTTCTATATTTCCGCAGGTTTTTTTGTGGTATTTTTCATGGTTTCCTTTATGGATATATCATACTACACCAAAATGCCGAGATTGTGGGCAGGAATGGGACGTGCAGTTAATAATCTGTGCGCAATAGTGTCAACAGCCTTTACTGTATCTCTTTTAAACAGTGGAAGCATTATGGCAATTTTGATTGTTGCTATTGTGCTTTTGGCGTGTATAACCTGTGCGATTATAGTCTATTATGTACCTTTTGTCACAGCTATAAGGGATAGGGAAAGAGAGTCTGTAAAGGAGGAAGCCCTTAAGGAGTATGAGACAAAGGCGAAAAGCAATAGTTTTGAGCTGTTTGTGGAGGAACACTCATTTACAGAGCGGGAAGCGGAGATAATGAATGAGCTTTTGACTAATAATGACAGCGTGAGCAGTATATCCAGGAAGCTTGCCCTATCCAGAGCCAGCTTATACAGACATATTGATAAGATGAATGAGAAAACCAATACTTCATCCAGGACAGAGCTTATCCATTATTACCATAACTGGACTAAGTAATCTCCATGAAATATTAGTGCTTGTGTAAATTAATGAGCCAGAAAAGTGCATAAAATTAAGATTGAGACATTTGTCACCTCCCTGTAAATAGTAGAAAAGTGCTAAAATTTCTTTATTATTTACATGGGAGGTAATTTTGTATGAAATGTAAGAAGCATATTGCATGGCTGCTTAGTCTTGCACTGATAATTATTGCAGTTTTTGCGAATTCGCAGACTGCAAGGGCAGAGGGCGAAGCACCGGAGAACAATCAGGATGTACATGCCATTAAATTTCCTGATGGACAGATTTCAGGTGACACAGTTTCCTATACGGTGAACGGGGCAACAGTAACATTAACCAGCAGTGCAGCTATTTCAGAAGATGGCAAAGCAAGCCTTGGATTAAATGACAATTTAACATTAAGCGCTAACTTTGATTCAGAGACTATGGAGCTGGTGGTTTATGCGGAGGATGGTTTCAAGGTGAGACTTATTGTGACTGATGGACAAACATCACTGGCAAGCAGGGAGACCGAGGGCGGCTACCCGGATGGAGAATTAAAAATGGTCATCCGGGCAAGACAAACCGGAG
>URLU01000099.1 GCA_900548765.1 uncultured Lachnobacterium sp. | reverse complement strand
GCCAGATATGGAGGCGATGAGTTCGTAGTAATCTATGAAAATATCACACCAGACATCGCCGTAGATTATGTCAGAGAACTCAAAAATGAGGTCATGGAGCGGTCTATGGAGCATAAGTTTTCTAAGGCACTGCCGATTGTGACCATCTCCCAGGGTATGTGCTGTGATGTGCCGCCCAAGTCAGGCAAGGTATGGGATTTCCTGCATATAGCAGACGATATGCTCTATAGGATTAAAAAACAGAACAGAAATAATTACTGCGTTGGCTCAATATCTGGGAAAATATATCAGAATAATAAATAAAATCAAGGTGGAAACGGTCTAAAATAAAGCGGTTTCCATTCTTTGGGAGTATTTCACAAAAATTTTACAAATAAATTGTTGACAATTACTAAAAAAGGGATTATATTAACATCACAGGCAGGAAAGAAAAGCCTGAGAAATAATATAGGAGGTGTTAATATGTATTCAATCGACCCAGCAATGTCTTTTGGTCAGGTAGTATGCACATATGAGAACTACATTGAAGAGACTAGAAGAGCAGGAAAGAAACCAGTATCATTCCTCAGATTCCTTACAGGAAGATACTAAAAGTCGGATGACTAGGACGGTAGCGTAGAAGCTACCAGAAGTCGCCCGGCTTTTTTTGTTGCCATGAATACAGAAACTTTGCCATTGGCAGAGGTTCACCTAAAGCATATTTCGCTCAATTCTACATATAATTCCACAGGAGAGCCTTTGCGAAATAAATTTACTTAGTTTTCCCAAATTATAGTTATGAAAATCGGATAGCTTACAGTGTTAGCGGATTCATTTCCTTGCAGACTTCATAGGGGTTAATTTGCAAAAAATTGTGCAATGTGCATAAAAATCAATATGCAAAAATGTGTATATGTACAGAATATATAATTTAGTATTGCGAAAGTCTAGGGAATAGAGTTATACTAACCTTACCGAAAACGTTACCGCAAACATTACCGACAACATTACCGAAAACATTTTCAATGATGCATAGATGTTTGCAATAAAGTGTTTAAAATTTAGGAGGATTCAAAATGAAGAAGAAATTAGTATCAGTTTTACTTTGCTCAGCTATGGTAGCTTCAATGCTTGCTGGCTGTGGCTCAAATGGTGGAAGTGACAACGGAACAAAGACAAGTGGAACAGAGGCTGGAACAACAGCAGCTGCAGGCGATGGTTCAGTATATCTGTTAAACTTCAAGCCAGAGACAGATGCAGCATGGCAGGAGCTGGCAGCAACATATAAAGAGCAGACAGGCGTTGATGTAACAGTAGTTACAGCAGCCGATGGAGAGTACAAGACAACACTTCAGTCAGAGATGGCTAAGTCAGAGGCTCCAACAATCTTCACAATTGGAAGCAAGTCTGATGCACAGGAGTGGGCTGATTATACATACGATTTATCAGACAGTGCATTATATTCACACTTGACAGATAAGTCGCTTGCAGTTGCAAATGATGGAATTATAGCTGGTGTAGCTAACTGCTACGAGTGCTATGGTCTCATTTACAACAAGACAATCCTTCAGAACTACATTGACAATTATGATGGAGCAGTAATCAAGTCGATTGATGAGATTGACAATTTCGATACATTAAAGGCTGTATGTGAGGACATCAACTCAAATGTAGATGCAATCAATGAGGCTTGTGGAACAGAGCTTACAGAGGCATTTGCTTCATCAGGACTTGATTCTGGTTCTAACTGGAGATTTACAGGACACCTTGCAGGTATCGAGCTCTACTACGAGTTCAAGGATGCAGGCTGTGACCTCGTTGCAGGACAGTCAGAAATCACAGGAAAATATCTTGACAACTTCAAGAACGTATGGGATTTATATGTAAATACTTCTGCTGCTGACAAGGCTACACTTGATTCTGGTGCCTTAAATGCAGAGGAAGAGCTTGGAATGGGCGAAGCAGTATTCTACCAGAATGGTGACTGGGAGTACGCAGCATTCAGTAATGATGAGAACGGATACTTAGTAACAGCAGATGACCTTTCAATGATGCCAATCTACTTTGGTGTAGATGATGCAAACGAAGGTCTTGCAGTTGGAACAGAGAACTACTGGGCAGTAAACAGCCAGGCTTCTCAGGAAGATATTGATGCAACACTTGCATTCTTAGAGTGGGTAATCACATCTGACGAGGGACGTACATCAATCAATCAGGATATGGGACTTACAGCTCCATTTGATACATTCACAGGCGACTATGCTTCAAATAACGCATTCGCAGCTAAGGCTAATGAGTATGCAGCAGCAGGAAAGACATCAGTAGCATGGAGCTTCAACGCAACACCAGCAGTTGATGACTGGAGAGCAGACGTACTTGCACCACTCACAGAGTACACAGAGCGTGGCGGTTCTTGGGATGATGTTGCAACAGCATTCGTTGACCAGTGGGCTTACTACTGGGCACAGGAGAACTAATCTCTTACAAATTTAGCAGTTTAGTTATAAGCAAAAATCATGGGTGGGTGATTCATCGCCCACCCTGATTTAATTTATGCCGAAGTATGCAGGCTCAAATCATTGCTTTGGCAGGTCGTGTAGAGAAAGGAATAGTTATGGAAAAAGCAATTAGAAAATATTTTCCAATATTTGCACTCCCAACATTACTCGCATTTACAATTGGATTTATAGTTCCATTCATATATGGTATCTTTTTATCATTTTGTAAATTCACAACAGTAACTGATTGGACATGGGTTGGATTACAAAACTATACAAAGATTTTCGTTGTAAATGGCACTCTTGATACATCATTTTTACATTCGATGTGGTATACCGCCTTATTTACAGTAGTATCAGTATGTATCATTAATGTGGTATCTTTTATCATTGCAATGGCACTTACAAAGGGAATCAGAGGAACAAACATATTCAGAACAGTATTTTTCCTTCCAAACCTTATCGGTGGAATCGTTCTCTCATATGTATGGTTGATGATTTTTAATGCAATTTTGCAGAATTTCTCAAAGACAATAGTTTCATCACAGTGGTCAGCCTTCTGGGGACTTGTTGTTGTAGTATGCTGGCAGCAGATTGGATATATGATGATTATCTATATTGCCGGAATCCAGAATATACCGGGAGAGCTTATTGAGGCAGCAAAGATTGATGGAGCGAGCTCATGGCAGCTTCTTCGCCATGTAACCCTTCCAATGCTTATGCCTACAATTACAATATGTACATTCCTGACACTTACAAACGGCTTCAAGCTTTTCGACCAGAACCTTGCTTTGACAGGCGGAAATCCGGGAAAAATGTCACAGCTTCTGGCACTGAATATCTACGACACAATGTATGGTACAACAGGCTGGCAGGGAGTAGGTCAGGCAAAGGCAGTAATATTCTTTATTCTGGTTGCAATTATTGCAATAGTTCAGAATAAGATTACCACAAGTAAGGAGGTAGAGAGCTAATGGCAGCAGATAATAAAGAGCAGGTCAGCACAGTAAGACGTGCTAAGCATGGCGGGGCACTCACAGTGTTATTCACAATCATAAGCATACTATGGATAGCACCAATCCTTATTGTAATATTGAATTCCTTCAAGAGAAAGGCATTCATTTTCCGTTATCCATTCGGAATAAGCACAGCTAAAATCACAGAAGGCTGGAGCAAGTTTGCCGAAGGTGCAAAGCGTATGTTCTGTGGATTATTGAACTATCAAAATGGAGCTAAAACGACAAATTTCTTTTCATGCTTTGGAAATTCGCTTTTTATCACAGTTGGTGCAGTGCTTCTAATCGTGTTGTGCTGTTCAATGTGTGCATGGTACATAGTAAGAGTAAAGACCAAGGGAACCAAAATTATGTATACACTCTGTCTTTTCTCAATGATTGTACCATTCCAGATGGTTATGTTTACATTATCTAAATTTGCAAATATGCTTCACCTTTCAAATCCACTGGGTATCATCATTGTATACTTAGGATTTGGAGCAGGACTTGCAGTATTCATGTTTACTGGATTTGTAAAAAGCATATCGCTTGAGATTGAGGAAGCTGCTATGATAGACGGATGTACCCCCCTTCAGACATTCTTCTTAGTAGTATTCCCAATACTTAAGCCAACAACTGTAACAGTTGCAATCCTTGAGGCAATGTGGGTATGGAACGATTATCTTCTCCCAAGCCTTGTACTTAACATCAACAAGTACAAAACTATACCAATCGCAGTACAGTACTTAAAGCAGAGTCACGGACAGATTGACTGGGGTGCAATGATGGCAGTGCTTGTACTTGCAATTTTACCAATTGTAATCTTTTATATTGCATGTCAAAAGTACATAATAGAGGGTGTTTTGGCAGGAGCTGTCAAAGGATAAAACCCTGTTAGAGGTTATAACATGACAATAGTAGATATAGCAAAGGAATCCGGATACTCAGTGACAACGGTATCCAGAGTGTTGAATGACAGAAAGGACGTGAGTCCCGAGGCAAGAAAAAAGATAATGGAGATTGTGGAGGCTCATGGCTTTGTGCCAAACAACAATGCCAAGAGACTCAAGCAGAATATTTCAAAAAATATTCTTGTGCTGGTTAAGGGTACCTCCAATATGCTTTTTGCGAGTATAATAGAGGAGATTCAGTCTGTTATTGATGAGACCGGATACACAGTGACTGTTACATATCTTGACGAGGATGACAACATCGGAAGAGAGGCAATCCGCCTTTGCAGAGAGAGAAAGCCGCTGGGTGTGCTGTTTCTTGGTGGAGGCAGGCAGGACTTTGGAGAGAGTATAGACAAATTCGATATACCCTGCGTGCTTGTAACCACAGGTGCTGACGGCTGGGACATGAAGAACCTCTCATCAGTAGCCATTGATGATGAGGCTGCGGCAGAGTGCGCAGTAGATTACCTCATTGAAAATGGTCACAAACACATAGCAGAGGTAGGGGGTAATCTGGAATTGTCAGAGACATCTATATCCAGGCATAAGGGCTATGTTAACAGCCTTGAGAGACATGGCATCAAATGGGATGAGAGATATTACGAAAAAGCCAGATTCTCATTTGACAGTGCATATGAGGCAATGACCAGACTGCTGGAAAAGGACATACCAATAACCGCAGTGTTTGCAATTTCCGATGTGATGGCAATAGGTGCCATAAGAGCCATTAGGGACAAGGGACTGTCAGTGCCAGAGGATATATCAATCACAGGTTTTGATGGAACCACACTTGCAGACTATTATAATCCAAAGATTGTATCAATCAGGCAGCAGCATAAGGAGCTTGCAACCAGAAGCGTGGAGCTGTTATTCAATATGATTGATTTGAATAAGGTGGCAACTCATGAGATAATTCCATTTGAGCTGACCAAAGGCGAGAGTGTGAAAAAACTGATTGAGCTGTAACATGAATAATTATCTGGCAAAAATTTATGGTTTATAAATTTTGTTGACGAAAAAATTCAAATGTGATAACATTCGAAGAAACAAGGGCAAAGAGGCTTAGAAATAGTTCTCTTTGCCTTTTTATGATGTTCTAATCAGTCAACAAAAGAAGGGTAAGAGAGTTTAATAAATCCCTGGATATGCCGGAGAAGCATTTATTAAACGCAATGCCAAAATAATCGTGGCGCTAATTACAGAGAGATAACATAATTTATCCCTTATCCGCATATATATGTAATAAATTACAAGGAGTATGTAACCATGGAAAGATTTATTACTTATATGTATGCATATGAAAACAGAATAAAAGGCAGAAACGTAGGCTTTGTGAAGGTAGAGTGCCGAAAGGACACCTGTGCGCTGGAGATACATATCAGAAATCTGGGACGTTTCAGCGGAAAATGCCGCACCTACCTGCTTATGGATGAAAATGTAATAGGTGTAGAGCTGGGAACTATGATAATAAGCTATGGACAGGGGCAGGCAATCTACTATTTTGACAGGAATGATATTGAGCAGTCTGGATATAGGCTTGAACAGGTGAAGGCTGTGCGTGTGGAGTGTGGCAGTCAGGAGTTTCTGGCGAGCTGCTGGAGTGAGGAAGCAGGAAACTGGATTGCACAGGATATAAGTGCTTTTATGAAGAGTGAAAACATGCAGGCGGATAAAGTGGCTGATCAAACTCAGAATTCTAATGGTCATACAGGTATATTACAGACAGAGCCGGTAAAACCTAATATGGCACAGCATAATATGTCACATAACAGTGTATACAATCCAGCAAGAGCAAACCAGCAGGAAAGTAATGCACAGTTTAACCCTGGCTATTACAATTCAGAAAGTGGTAATTTATCACAGCTGGAAAATACTGCCAGTCAATTCCCACAGTCTCAAATCGACAGAATTGACCTTGCCGACATCCGCAGGCTTTTCCCCACAAAGCAGTACTATGCCAACAACAGCTTTGTGATACACGGTTTCATGAACTACAGTCACCTGATTGTAAAGACTGAGGATAACAAAAAATATCTGGGAGTTCCTGGCATTTATGAAAAACCAGAGGAAATGATGGCAAAGCTCTTTGGTTTTACAGAATTTGTAGATGAAAAAACGCACTCCGAATCGCAATCCGAGGGTGCGTTTGGCTACTGGCTCAGTCAGGCACTATGATTTGGGTCATCATTTTTCAAAAATGAATACAGATAGTGGTCCTGCCATTTGCCATGGAGACAGATGTAATCGCGGAGGATGCCTTCGTTGGTATAACCGATGCTTTCAAGCAGGTGGCAGGAAGGTCTGTTGTTTTTCTCCACAACTGCGGTAATTCTGTTCAGATTCAAATCGTAAAAGGCAACAGACATGGCACATTCGATTGCCTCAGTGGCATAGCCCTTGTGATGAAATATATGGGCGAATTTATAGCCGATTTCACAGCTCTGATAAAAGGAATAGGTTATGTTGTGGAGGCAGACAGTGCCTATTATATAGTCTGGATTTTCCTTCAAAAACACATAAAAACGGACAGTCTGTCCTTTGACAGCCATATTGTATTCAAATTTCAGTAATTTGTGCTGGTGCTGAATTGTATAGAAATCAGGAACACGGTCGGTCTCGTATCTCTCAAATAATTCACGGTCTCTGTTGTAGAAGTCAAGAACCATCATGGCTGCATCAGGCTTTAGAACCTTAAGAACCAGACGCTCAGTTTCGTATTTTAATAACATATTTGATTTCCTTCCACGGATTGAAGTATAATCTAATTATATCATTTTAGGGTGGGAAGTCTATGACACAGGATGAAAAATATATGAAAGAAGCCATCAGGCAGGCTAAAAAAGCTTATAAAATTGAAGAGGTGCCGATTGGCTGTGTGATTGTGCAGGATGATAAAATAATTGCCAGAGGCTACAATCGCAGGAATATCGACAAAAACACCTTGTCACATGCTGAGCTCAACGCTATAAAAAAAGCCAGCAAAAAGACAGGGGACTGGCGGCTTGAGGACTGCACCATGTACATCACCTTAGAGCCCTGCCAGATGTGCGCAGGGGCGATAGTCCAGTGCAGGATGGGCAGAGTGGTGATTGGAGCCATGAATGCAAAGGCAGGCTGTGCGGGTTCGGTGCTCAATATACTTCAAATGCCACAGTTTAATCATCAGGTTGAGATGGAGACTGGGGTGCTTGAGGAGGAGTGTTCAGCGATGCTGTCGCAGTTTTTCAGGGAATTACGCGAAAAAAAGAAACAGAAACAGCAGTAAAGTCGCAAATTCCTTGACAATTCATATGTTTGTAGAGTACAATAAAATCTCCGAGCAGCCGGGGTGGCAGCGGTGCCTTGTACCAACAATCCGCTATAGTTGGGGTGATGTCTCGTAGAGGGTTCAAGCATGGGAGCTGCCCTTCATAAGTGGTGTTGACGTTTGGGTCTTTCGCAATGGAAATCTGTGAACCGGGTCAGGGTAGGAATACAGCAGCCCTAAGCAGACGCTTTCATGTGACGAGAGGCAGCCTGAACTGAGCTAACTGTGAAGGTAACGTCTTATGGGAGAATTCGAAGCGGGATGCTCGGATTTTTATCGTATAAAATAAGTACGATGAGCCACATATACTGCAAGCTTGCTTGCAAGGATATGAGGCGAAATCGGACGGCCTAACGAAAAGCGAGAATCGTAGTTGCGAAGCAACGGGAAGCAGCGAAGCTGCGGGATTCGAGCTTAGAGGTAGGTATAAAATAAGTACGATGAGCCACATATACTGCAAGCTTGCTTGCAAGGATATG
>URLU01000098.1 GCA_900548765.1 uncultured Lachnobacterium sp. | reverse complement strand
CTGGGACACAAGATACAAATTAGTTCAGAGCCTGGAAAGGGGACAGAGGTTACTATTATTTTCTCTAAGCAGCGAATCACAGAATAAGCCAATAGCCGGTCATTCTCATTTCTTACAAAATTGTAAGATAAACGAAAGCCAAATCAATGGCTGCCCACAAGCCTGTAGTGTATATTCTAACCATAAAATAAATCGCAGCCCTAAGCTGGGATAATGAAAGGAAAAAATCAATGGCAATTTTAGAAGTAAGTAATCTGAAAAAGATATATACTACCCGCTTTGGTGGAAATCAGGTTCAGGCATTAGCAGATGTGAATTTCTCCGTGGAAGCGGGAGAGTACGTGGCAATCATGGGAGAGTCAGGTTCTGGAAAGACCACTCTTCTAAATATTTTAGCGGCGCTTGACCGCCCGACTGCAGGGGATGTGAATTTGAATGGGATGCATTTATCAGATGTTAAGGAGAAGCAGATTGCTGCGTTTCGCAGGGAACATCTTGGATATGTTTTTCAGGATTTTAATCTGCTTGACCAGTTTTCTATTCGTGACAATATTTATCTGCCGCTGGTGCTTGCAGGCACTGATTACAGGGAAATGGAAAAGAGACTGACTCCGATAGCGGCAAAGCTTGAGATTACAGAGCTGCTTGAAAAGTACCCTTATGAGGTGTCAGGAGGTCAAAAGCAGAGGGCAGCAGTTGCCAGAGCCTTAATCACCAACCCGGAGCTGATTCTTGCGGATGAGCCCACAGGAGCCTTGGATTCCAAGAGTACAGACAGTCTGCTCCGCCTCTTTAACAAGATAAATGAAGCCGGACAGACAATCCTTATGGTGACTCATTCTACAAAGGCTGCAAGTCATGCAAACCGTATACTTTTTATCAAAGATGGTGAGGTATACCACCAGCTGTATCGTGGCAGCATGACCAACGAACAGTTGTATTCAAAAATTCAGGATACCCTGACACTGCTTATGACAGGTGGTGATTTGAATGAATAAACTGTATGCTAAGCTTGCAATTACAAATATTAAGAAAAATAAGCTCTTGTATATACCTTATATCATATCAGGAATAGTTGTTATCTCCTTTGTATACATGATGTCTTTTATGAAGCTTAATAAAGGCATTGACACTGTGTATGGAGCCGAAACAGTCAAAGCAATGATGAGCCTTGGACTCTGGATAGTGCTTATCTTTTCATACATTTTCCTGTTTTACACCAACAGCTTCCTAATCAAGAGGCGTAAAAAAGAATTTGGTGTCTACAACATGCTTGGCATGGAAAAAAGACATGTGAGCAGGGTCTTTGCAGTGGAGAGTATAATCGTGGCACTTATTTCCATGGTGAGTGGGCTGATAGTAGGTATAGTTTTCTCAAAGCTATGTATGCTCTTGTTTTTATATATCATAAAGCTGGACGCTTCCTTTGGTTTTGAAATTTCGCTGCAGAGCATAGGCTATACAATGACAGCCTTTGGCATACTTTATCTGCTGATTCTCATTCACAACTGCATCCAGATTAGAAAAGCAAACACAATGGAGCTGATAAAGGGCGGAAATGTAGGTGAGCGTGAGCCAAAGACCAAGGTTATTTTATCTATTATAGGTTTTGCCTGCCTTTTTGCAGGATATTACCTTTCGATTACAATAACTGATGTTTACAGTGCCATAGTTTTATTTTTTATTGCGGTTATCCTTGTAATCATTGGAACCTATCTTGTGTTTACAACAGGCAGCATATTTGTACTTAAATTACTAAAGAAAAATAAGAAGTTTTATTACAACAAACACCACATGACGGCGGTTTCAGGCATGCTCTACAGGATGAAGCAGAATGCGGTTGGTCTTGCAAATGTCTGTATTTTATCAACCATGGTGCTTGTCACTATATCAACCACAGCAGCCTTGTATGCAGGCGTTCAGGACGCTGTCAATATCAGTTATCCGGCAGAGATGGAGATTGAGGCATACTCAGCTTCAGCACCACTGGAGAAAAATGAAGAGGCACTTTCATATATTGCAGATAGAGCAGAGGCACATAAGCTGACAGTAGGTGACACACTTATGTACTCTTCCTTCAGGGTTACAGGAAGTTTTGATGAGGAAAAGCTGCTCGCAGTAGATGATTCTACAGAGACAGCAGACACAAAGTACATTACCTTTATATCAAGGGATGACTTTATAAAGTGCTGCGGTGATTATGGGAAAAAGCTTCCAAAGCTTGCAGCGGACGAGATATTTGTGACCAGTTCAGCAGGAAGCTATGACAAAAATTATATAGATTTCTGTGGCACAGAATATAAGGTGAAGAAGTCTGACAGCTACAGCAGCAGAAAGAGCAGCTATATAAGCATGAACACATCGGACGATACTATGTTTGTTGTGGTAGCAGATGATAAGGCTTTAAATAAGGCTTATGAGGACTATTCCTCCGCTTGGTTGAACTGGACGAATTCATTTGTGGTGAGATATTTTGTTGACTGTGATGGCAGCCAGGAGGATAAGCTGACATTTGCAGACGACATTATGTCAGATATGGATGAGATGGATTCGAGAGAGCTCTTTGGACAATTTGATAGATTAAATCATACTTCAAGAGAAGAGGCAAGGATAGATTTCTATTATGCATATGGAGGACTTCTCTTTCTGGGATTGGTCTGTGGGTTTATGTTCTTAGTTGTGACAGCCATGATAATCTTCTATAAGCAGGTATCAGAGGGCTATGATGACAGGGAACGCTATGCAATCATGGAAAAGGTAGGAATGAGCCGGCTGGAGGTGAAAAACACCATATCCTCCCAGGTGAGAGTAGTATTTTTACTGCCGCTTATAGTGAGCTACAGCCATCTCGCAGGGGCTTTTCCAATGATAAGGCTTATGGTATCCTATCTTTTCAGAACCGATGTGATGATATTTGTGATAAGTCTGGTTATTACAGCCGTAATTTTTGCCATGATTTATTACCTGATTTTTAAACTAACATCCAAGGCATATTATGATATTGTCAAGTAAAATGCAGCTTACATCCAAGGCATGCTGCGATATTGTCAAGTGAGAATTACTTCCTGCTTGAAACCATAATTTAACCGGGCAGCATACAGTTGTTTTGCAGATTAAATATGACTTCATATTTTTTCAGCTAAATACATTGTATGCCACCCGGTTTTCTCAGAATTATGGGTGAAAAGTCCAAGTCTATCGAAAAAAGTCGAAAAAGTCAGAAAAAAGCTGAAAATTGCCCAAATTTTATTACAATAGAATTAGCAGTACTTAAGGAATAGAAAATGAATTTTATAACAGAGGAGATATGGAGGATTCATATGAAAAAAGGCAGACTAGGGAAGTGCCTTTCAGTTCTGCTCAGTGCATTTCTTTTGGCAGGCTGTGGCACAGTGACACAGATTGATGATTATGCAACCAATAACGTGGAGGGCGGTACAGAACAGACCGCTTCGGCAGATACATCTACAGCCGGCAATTCTGAAGCAATTCCAAAGGACGAGATAAAGGTGGGGGTAATACACTTGTCAGACCCGGCAGAGGGAAGCGGTTATACCTATACCCACGATTTGGGTATTCAGGGAATGCAGCAGAATCTTGGACTTTCTGATGACCAGATTGTGAGGAAAACCAATGTGGCAGACACAGATGCAGACGCAACCAGAGAGGCTATACAGGAGTGTATTGACGAGGGCTGCAATATTATTTTTACCACAAGCTGGGGATACATGGAGACCACGGCAGAGATGGCAGAGGAATATCCGGATATATATTTCTCCCATGGCACAGGCTACATGAGCAATGGTAAGAATTTTAATAACTATTTCGGCAGAATCTATCAGGCCCGGTACCTGAGCGGTATTGTGGCTGGAATGAATACAAGCTCAGACAAAATCGGATATGTTGCAGCCATGGATTCTTCTAATTCAGAGGTTACAGGCGGAATAGATGCCTTTGCACTTGGAATTTATTCTGTAAATCCTGACGCAAAAGTATATGTTAAGGTCACAAACAGCTGGTATGACCCGGAAGGAGAAAAGGCAGCAGCACAGACCCTTTTGGACATGGGCTGTGATGTGATAGCCCAGCACTGTGATACAGAGTACCCACAGACCCTTGCCCAGGACTATGGTGCCTACAGTATAGGTTACAATTCAGATATGAGTAAAAACGCACCAAAGGCATGCCTTTGCAGTGTAGTCTGGAATTGGAGTGCTTACTACACCACTGCAGTCCAGAGCATAATTGACGGCACATGGGATGGCAGCAACTATTACGGAGGCATGGCCGAAAATCTGGTTGGCATAACAGCCCTTGCAGACTTCTGTGCAGAGGGAACCCAGGAAAAGGTGGATGAAGCCAAGAAACAGATTTTGTCTGGAGAAAACGGAGTCTTTGATGGCATGATAGAAACCAACACCGGAGAAACTGTAGGAGAAGAGGGCAAGACACTGGATGATGCAACTATTACTGGCGGCATAAACTGGTATTTTAAGACCGTCAGTGTAGTGGAATAGGAGGAACAGCATGAATATTAAGAAAAAAATCCTTGCGATTACAATCGTACCGGTACTTGTGCTGGGACTTATTTCGCTTGCGGTTTCAACAACAATGGTTAAAAATTCCATGCTGGATGAAGTACAGGATGCATTAAAGGGAACTGCGGCAGCAACTCTTGCAGCTTATGACCAGAATACCGGAGACTATCTGGAAACTACAAGCGGAGACATCTGGAAGGGAAGCTATAATGTTTCAAAGTCAGAAAACCTTGTAGACCGTATCAAAAGCAACAGTGGCATGGATGTTACATTTTTCTATGGTGACAAGAGAATCATGACCTCTGCTGTAGACGAACAGGGAAATCGTATCTTAAATTCAAGAGCTGGAGATAAGATTGTTGAGAAGGTATTGAAGGGCGGAGAGGAATATTTCAGCCAGGCGGTATCCATTGATGGCACCTTGAACTATGGATATTATATGCCGGTTTATCAGAACGGAAGCACAAGTGATATTGTGGGCATGGTGTTTGTTGGAACTAACAAGCAGGAAAAGGATGCAGTGATTAACCAGATTATCTTATCGCTCACACTGGCAGTTCTTGTCATTATGGCGGTCTGCATTATTTTCGGCATGCGTTTTGCCTCTGCCATGAGCAAAAATATTAAGACAAGTATTGAAGCTGTAGGAAAGATTGCAGATGGAGATTTGACTGTCTGGGTAGATGATAAGCTACTGAATCAAAAGGATGAAATCGGAGAATTGTCAAAGGTTACTATCACCCTGCGTGATGCCATGCAGTCAACCATCAGGGAGATTAACCAGAATGCAAGGACACTGGTGGAGTCTTCCCGCTTGCTGCAGACTGCGGCAAATGATACCAGCGGCACTATGGAGAGCGTAAGGACTGCGGTTAACCATGTGGTTGAAAACTCTACAGAGCAGGCTCGCAATTCCATGAATACCTCAGAGCATATGCGCATTATGGGAGAAAATATTACAGAGACTACTGCAGAGGTAAAGGCACTGGATGAAAATGCCATCTCAATGCAGCAGTCCAGCGAAAAGGCAGCAGATACACTCACAAATCTCCAGAGTATTAACGACCAGGTTGAGCAGACCATTCGTGAGGTACAGGAGCAGACTAACAGGACAAATGACTCGGTTAAAAAGATACAGGCGGCAACAGAGTTTATCACTTCTATTGCCGAGCAGACGAACCTTCTCAGCTTAAATGCTTCTATTGAGGCAGCCAGAGCCGGTGAGAGTGGAAAGGGCTTTGCTGTTGTAGCAGAGGAGATTAAGAAGCTCTCTGAGCAGTCAAACCTGTCCAGCAAGGAGATTGAAGAGACTGCTAAGATGTTAAATGACGATTCAACCAAGGCAGTTGAAATCATGCAGCAGATGCAGGCGGTTATCACCAGCCAGAGTGAGAGCATGATGGAGACCCAGAAGGTTGTGGAAGAGGTTATTACGCAGATTCGCAATTCTATGCAGAGCATAAGGCAGATTAAGAACAGTACAGAAAATCTGGCAAGCACAAGAAATGAAGTATTGCAGGCTGTGGAGGATCTTACTGTTATTGCTCAGGATAATGAGTCTGGTACGAAGGCAACCTACAATGAGACAGAGGTGGTTGTGGATACCTTCCAGCAGGTGTACATGAGTGCAGAGCAGCTGCAGGAGATCGCGGATAAATTGGTGGGAAGTATTGATTACTTCAAAATATAGGCTCGGTCATAGTTCTTGCTGTAATGCTGATATTGGCTCTTGCACAGTATACAGAAAAATAGTACAATATTACTAATTGGAGGATATAATATGACTGTTAAAGAGTGCTATGATATTATTGGCGATTACAACGATGCTATGGCCCGCTTGTTAAAGGAAGACCTGGCTGCCAGATTTTTGAAGAAGTTTGAAGCTGATAAGAGCTATGATAATCTGCTTGCTGCATATGAGGCAGGTGATATTGAGGGAATTTTTTCTTCTGCCCATACTTTAAAGGGGGTTGCGGCAAATCTGTCGCTTTCCAGAATTTATGCAGTGGCAAGTGACATCACAGAGCTTTACAGGGACAGACAGGAGCATGACATGGGAGACCGCCTTGATACTTTAAAAAAAGAATACGAGCTTGCAGTTGATACAATTAATCAGCTTGATTAATAATATATGTGAATTAAGAGGAGACTTAGAGTTATATCTTTAAGTCTCTTTTGTTTTTAATCAAGGACAAAAGTTGACATGAGAAAAATGGATGCTATACTGAAAAAGGTAAATGGCATATGCCGATAAAGGAGGGATGGAATTGCCAAGACCAATAAAACCAAGACGTATATGTGAAGAACCTGCAATTAAGGAATTCGGACCGGAAAATAAGAAAACCAAAAGTGAAATTATTACTATGTCTGTAGATGAATTGGAGGCAATGCGTCTCATAGATATAGAGGGTGTTTCCCAGGAGGAATGTGCCCTCAGAATGAATGTAGCCAGGACAACCGCACAGGCAATATATAACAGTGCCAGAACCAAGACTGCAAAATGTCTGGTGTACGGCTATGAGCTTCAGATTAGCGGAGGCAATTATGAGGTTTGTGACGGACAGGGCGGATGTTGTGTATGTGGGAAGAATGCATAATAGAAGGAGGATAAATGCTAGAATTAAAGGATATTAACTACACAGTTACAGAAGAGAGCGGAGAGCAAAAGACAATTATTGATGGCTTAAATCTTGAAATTGAGGATGGCAGGTTTGTTGTCATAACCGGACCGAATGGTGGTGGCAAATCTACCCTTGCAAAGGTTATAATGGGTATAAACAGGGTTTCAGAAGGCCAGATTATTTTAGATGGAGAGGACATCACGGCTGACAGCATCACAGAGAGGGCAAACAAAGGTATAAGCTTTGCCTTCCAGCAGCCTGTTCATTTCAAGGGAATCAAGGTTATTGATTTATTAAGGCTTGCAGCAAGCAGACAAATCTCAAATGATGAGGCTTGTGAGTACCTGTCCAAGGTGGGACTCTGCGCCAGAGAATATATTGAGAGAGAGGTAAATGCCAGCCTGTCAGGGGGCGAGCTTAAGCGAATTGAGATTGCTACAGTTCTTGCCAGAGGCACCAAGCTGTCTATTTTTGACGAACCGGAGGCTGGAATTGACTTATGGAGCTTCCAGAACCTCATCAAGGTGTTTGAAAATATAAGAGAGAATATTAATGGTACAGTACTGATTATTTCACACCAGGAAAGAATTCTTAACATAGCTGATGAAATCGTAGTTATTCAGGACGGCAAGGTAAAGAAAAAGGGACCGAAGGATGAAATCCTTCCTGCTTTACTGGGCACGTCATCAGCAGTACCAGTGGCATGTAACAAACTTTCTTAGGAGGAATACAGATGTTAGACAATATTCAGAAGAAAATTTTAGAGGAGGTTGCTGACCTCCATAAGGTGCCGGAGGGCGCATATAATATCCGTGCCAACAGCCAGATGGCTGGCAGAAACACAACAGCAAATATTGATATTACCTCAAAAGAGGACAAGAGCGGTATTGATATAAGGATAAAGGATGGCACTAAAAACGAGAGCGTGCACATCCCTGTTGTAATAAGTGAGTCAGGACTTAAGGAAGTTGTATACAATGACTTTTATATAGGCGAGGACTGTGATGTGGTAATCGTGGCTGGCTGTGGTATTCACAACTGTGGTGATCAGGACTCACAGC
>URLU01000097.1 GCA_900548765.1 uncultured Lachnobacterium sp. | reverse complement strand
TGCTTATTGCTAATCTGGCTGCTGGTTACTCTGTGGATTACGGAATGTTGATGATGGGCGTTCTTTTCTGCTCAATCCCAACAATGATTGTATTCTTTGTATTACAGAAACAGTTTGCAGAAGGAATTACAGGTTCAGTTAAATAATTTGCGTATCTGTAATGTGAAAGATGTGCGCAAGTTCTGCGCACATCTTTTTTTACCAAAGTATGCAATAAAAGCTGCCTGTAGCAGGCTTTATGTATACTAAAGTATGCAGGAAAAACCGCCAGTGACAGATTTTCTATTTGAAAAAATTATTATGAGCAATAAAAGTGTGATGAAAGACGAGGAAATAATATGAGTCAGTTTAATGTAGATAATTTAAAAAATCCTGAGTTTTATCAGGAAAACAGATTAGAGGCACACTCAGACCATGTTATATACAGGAATGAGATTGAGGCACTTCAGAAGAAAACAAGCTGCCGCATGAGCTTAAATGGCTTGTGGAAGTTTGACTATGCTAAAAATATGGATTTGGCAATGGAAGGCTTTGAGAGCCTGGACTGTAATTGCAGGGAGTGGGATGAAATCCGCGTACCAGCCCATATCCAGATGGAGGGCTATGGCAATCCGCATTACACTAACACCACATATCCATGGGAAGCAACAGAGAAAATCAAACCGGGGGAAATCCCTGTAAAATTCAATCCAGTGGCAAGCTATGTGAAGTATTTCACAATTCCGGAGGAGATGAAGGGACAGAGAATATGCATTTCATTCCAAGGAGTGGAGAGCGGTTTTGCAGTATGGCTCAATGGAAAATATGTAGGTTATAGCGAGAACAGCTTTGACCCGGCTGAGTTTGAACTTACCCCTTTTATAAAGGACGGCGAGAACAAGCTGGCTGTAAGAGTGTGGAAGTGGACTTCAAGCAGTTGGTGTGAAGACCAGGATTTCTATAGATTTTCAGGTATATACAGAGATGTATACCTCTATGCTGTGCCAGCTACACATGTATGGGATGTGAGAATTGTACCAACTCTGGATGAGAGTCTTAAAAAGGGAACCCTGTCTGTAAAGCTTAAGACTGAGGGCGATGGACATGCAAAGCTTTCATTATATGAGGTTGGAAATTTATCCATAAAGGATAATGGTGATAACAAAAAGCTCATACATGAAATGGACACAGACCTGGTATCTGATGAGCTTACTGTAGTGTCAGAGCTTGAGAAGCCAATTCTCTGGAGTGCAGAGGAGCCTAATCTCTATGAGCTGAACATAGAAATATCTGATGAAAAGGGACATCTTGTAGAGTATATCACACAGTATGTGGGCTTTAGAAGATTTGAAATGGCAGCCGGCATTATGAAATTAAATGGCAAAAGAATTGTCTTTAAGGGAGTGAACCGCCATGAGTTTTCATCAATCAGCGGAAGAGTGCCAAACAGGGAAGAACTGATAAAGGATATTGTTACCATGAAGCGCAACAATATCAATGCAATTAGAACCAGCCACTATCCTGATGATTCGGCCCTCTATGAGCTTTGTGATATCTATGGACTTTATCTTATCGCAGAAAATAACTTAGAGAGCCATGGTACCTTTGAAGCCTATGGCAAGGGATATGTGGATTTGGATTTTGTAGTACCGAAGGATCATGATGAGTGGATGGGCATGATGCTTGACAGGGTAAAATCCTGCTATGAGAGGGATAAAAACCATCCGGCTATACTCATATGGTCATGTGGAAATGAATCTTATGGCGGCAAGGTGATTTATGAAATGTCACAGCTTTTCAGAAAGCTGGATCCAAACAGACTGGTACACTATGAGGGTATTTTCCATGACAGAAGCTACAATGATACAAGTGACATGGAAAGCCAGATGTATCCATCAGTAGAGGCTATAAAGGAGCATCTGAAAAACGAAAAGGAAAAGCCGTTCATCTGCTGTGAGTACTCACATGCCATGGGCAATTCCTGCGGAGCAATGCACAAATACACAGACCTGACAGATACAGAGCCACGCTATCAGGGAGGCTTTATCTGGGATTATGTAGACCAGTCTATATACAAGAAGGACAGATATGGCAAGTGGTTCCAGGCATATGGAGGAGACTGTGATGACAGGCCGACCGACGGAGAATTCTCTGGAAATGGAATCGTATACGGCGGAGAGAGAGACGAGTCTCCTAAGATGCAGGAGGTTAAGTTTAATTACCAGAACATAGCGGTGGAGTTTACGGCAGAGGATAAGTTTAAGGTAATTAATAAGAATCTCTTTATCAACACGGATGAATACAAGGCTTATGTAACCCTTCTTGCGGACGGCGAAGAGGTCAGGAGAGTGGCTATTGAAATGGCAGTGGCTCCTTTAAGTGAAAAGGAATTTAAGCTTCCGGCAGTCTTAGCTGATTATATGAAGAAGGTCAAAGAACCAGAGTATGTTGTCATGGTGTCTTTTGTGCTTAAGCATGATTGCTTGTGGGCTGAGGCAGGATATGAGGTGGCTTTCGGTCAGAAGGTATACAAGAAGGAAGTCAAAGCATATGAGTGCAATCTTCCGATTGAGGTAAATATCGGAAATGGATGCATCAATGTAAGGGGTGAAAATTTCAGTGCCATTTTCTCAAGAATCAATCTGGGACTTGTATCATATGTATATGGCGGTGTGGAAATGCTTCCAAACTACATCCCAAGACCAAACTTCTGGAGAGCACCGACAAACAATGATAATGGCAACAATATGCCACAGCGCTATGCCCAGTGGAAGATTGCCAGCATGTATATCACAACCAGAAGAGAGAAGCTTTTTGAGGACACATCACCAGTAGTAGAGAAAGAGGATAATGCAGTAAAGATAACATATACCTTCTTTATGCCGACTACTCCAAGAAGCAGCTGTGAGCTCAGCTACAAGGTATTTGGAGATGGTACAATCGAGACTACACTTGAATATGACCCGGTAAAAGAGCTTGGTGATATGCCTGAATTCGGTATGATGTTTAAATTTGCGGCAGATTATGATACAATCAAATGGTACGGACTTGGACCAGAAGAAACTTATGCTGACAGAAAGCATGGCGGTAAGTATGGAGTATACAAAAACAAGGTGGCTGACAATATGGCAAAGTATCTTGTGCCACAGGAATGCGGTAATAAGTGCAATGTGAGATATGCTGATGTCACAGACTTAAAGGGCAGGGGAATCAGGTTCTTTGGTGATGATTTATCCTTCTCAGCATTACCGTATACACCACATGAGCTTGAAAATGCCGCACATGCATTTGAGCTGCCAGAGGTACACTACACAGTTGTGCGTGTGGCAAAGCACCAGATGGGTGTGGCAGGAGACGACAGCTGGGGCTCATTAGTACATCCGGAATACTTGAATGATGTATCAGATAAGCTTAAGTTTACATTCTGTTTCAAGGGAATCTAAGCTATAAAACAAGGAGAGAAGAATGAGCAGATTTATCAAAGGAATGGATCTTTCTACATTGCTTGAATTAGAAAGATGTGGTGCAAAGTATTATGATCATGGCACCGAGAGAGACATACTTGATATCATGAGGGACTATGATGTGGATACCATCAGACTCAGACTCTGGAATGACCCAAAATCTGAGGAGGGAGAGCCATATGGCGCAGGCAGCAATGATTTGGCAGAGACAATAGCTATAGGTAAAAAGGTTACTGACGCAGGCTTTGGTGTTCTGCTCAACTTCCATTACAGTGATTTCTGGGCAGACCCGGGAAAGCAGATAAAGCCAAAGGCATGGGCTTCTTATGGCGTGGATGAGCTGGAAAAAGCAGTTTATGATTTCACACTGGACTCATTACAGAAGGTGCTTGACGCAGGTGTCAATGTCACAATGATTCAGGTCGGAAATGAGCTGTCAAATGGCTTACTGTGGCCAGAGGGGCAGGTGCCAAACTATGACAATATTGCTAAATTTGTCAGCGCAGGAATAAGAGCCTGCAGAAAGGTTAATGCTGATATTCCAATTATGCTTCACCTTGACAATGGCGGCAATAATGAGCTCTATGTGAGATGGTTTGAAAACTATATTAAGAGGGGAGAGGATTTCGAGTATATCGGACTTTCCTACTATCCATTCTGGCATGGTACACTGGATGCCCTTGAGTTTAACATGAATGATATCGCTAAGAGATTCGGCAAGGACTTAATCATTGCAGAGGTTTCTATGGGCTATACCATGGAGGACTACAAGGACTACGAAAAGCTTGAGGACTCTGAGCGCAAGGGCTATGCTACAAGACCGGAGCTTGTGGAAAAGATTGACTATCCTATGACTATTCAGGGACAGCTTGATTTTACAAAGGACTTTTTAAACAGAGTGGCAAATGTAGTGAATGATGCAGGCAAGGGATTTTTCTGGTGGGAGCCGGCATGGATTCCAGTACCGGGCTCAGGCTGGGCAACTCCGGCATCACTTAAGTACATGAATGATCCGGGACCATGTGGAAACGAATGGGCAAATCAGGCCTTATTTGACTATGATGGGAATGTGCTTCCGGCCTTAGAGGCAATCAGGGATTTTAAGAAGAAGTAATACAGGCAAAAGATGCAGCAGATTACAAATATGTAATTTTGTTGCATCTTTTTTATGTTATGTTGCAGTTTCAACCTTAGTAGTTGAAAAGCTTAAATCCCCTGTTATAATAGAATTATAAATAAATCAGACCTTATAAAAGAAACAAAATAGACGCAAATTCATGCAGAAAAAGGAGAGGAAAAATGATACAGAACGACGTATTAGCAAAATTCGAAGAATTATTTGGTAATGAGGGGGAAATTGGTGTGTATTTTGCACCGGGACGTGTAAATCTTATCGGTGAGCATACAGATTACAATGGAGGACATGTATTCCCATGTGCCCTCACAATCGGTACATACATGGCAGCAAGAAAGAGAAGCGACCGCAAGGTAAGATTTTACTCTATGAACTTTGAGAGCCTTGGTGTAATTGAGTGCTCACTTGACAACTTAACACCAAAGGATAATGGGGAGTGGACAAATTACCCAATGGGAATCATCTGGGCATTTGAGGGAAGAGGAATGAAGCTTGACGCAGGACTTGATATCTGCCTGTACGGAAATATTCCTAACGGCTCAGGACTTTCATCATCAGCATCCCTTGAGGTTGTTACAGGCTTCATGCTCCGTGACATCTATGGATTTGATGTGACAAATCAGGATCTGGCACTTATCGGACAGTACTCAGAGAATAATTTCAATGGATGTAACTGCGGTATCATGGATCAGTTCGCATCTGCAATGGGAAAGGCTGATAATGCTATTTTCCTTGACTGCAATACTCTTAAGTTTGAGTATGCACCAATCAAGCTTGATGGAGCAAAGATTGTAGTTACAAACAGTATGGTTAAGCACAGCCTTGTAACATCAGCTTATAATGACCGCCGTAACGAAAGCGCACAGGCACTCAAGGACTTACAGGCAGTATGCGGAATCGAGACTCTTGGAGACTTGACAGAGGATGAGTTTGAAAAATACAAATCATCAATCAAGGATGAAGTAAACCGTGCCCGCGCAAAGCATGCGGTATATGAGAACCAGCGTACAATCAAGGCTGTCGCAGCCCTTAAGAATAATGACATAGAGACATTTGGAAAACTCATGAATGCATCACATGTATCGTTGAGAGACGACTATGAGACATCATGTGAGGAAGTAGATGTACTTGTAGAGGAAGCATGGAAGATAGATGGGGTAATTGGCTCAAGAATCACAGGTGGCGGATTCGGTGGATGTACAGTAAGCATCGTGAAGGATGATGCTATAGACGAGTTCAAGGAAAAGCTTGCAGCAGCATATGAAGAAAAGGTTAAGAAGACACCTGAATTTTATGTGGTTTCTATTGGAGACGGACCAAGCCGACTTATCTAATATTCAGTATAGGCAGATGCAGCGATTTGAGATGGATGCTGTGAGAGTATCTGTGAATCAGAGTGTAGCAGCAATTGAAGGGAGTTAAGCAATGATACAGACAAGAATTTTAGAATTAGCAGAATATGGACTTACAACAGGACTTATCGAGAAAGATGATAAGACTTATACAATCAACAGGCTTATGGAACTGCTTGAGGTGGATGATATTGAAGACTCTGTATTTGAGGAGTTTGCAAAGAGAGAGCCAATGACTCAGGAGAGTGCAGAGGCAGCTTTAGAGGGCATCCTTGAGGATATGATGTCATATGCCTACGACAAGGGCATCATGAAGGAAAACAGCATTGTATACAAGGACTTATTTGACACAAAGATTATGGGCTGCCTTGTGGCAAGACCAAGTGAAATCAGAGCAAAGTTCAAAGACCTGTATGAGAACGAATCGAGCCTTGCAGCTACAGATTATTTCTATAAGTTAAGCTGTGACAGCAACTATATCCGCCGTCAGAGAATCAAGAAAGACCAGAAATGGACAACAGATACAGAATACGGAACTTTGGATGTTACAATTAATCTGTCAAAGCCGGAGAAGGATCCAAAGGCTATCGCAGCAGCAAAAAATGCAAAGCAGAGTGCTTATCCAAAATGCCAGCTCTGTGCAGAAAATGAGGGATACGCAGGACGTGTAAATCATCCGGCAAGACAGAATCACAGAATTATCCCTGTTACAATCAACAACAGTGACTGGTATTTCCAGTATTCTCCATATGTGTACTATAATGAGCACTGTATCGTGTTCAACTCTAAGCACACACCAATGAAGATTGAGAGAGCAACCTTTGGAAAGCTTTTAGACTTTGTAACAAACTTCCCACACTACTTTGTAGGTTCTAATGCGGATCTTCCAATCGTAGGTGGTTCAATCCTTACTCATGACCACTTCCAGGGTGGACATTATACATTTGCAATGGCAAAGGCTCCAATTGAGAAGGAAATCAGCTTCAAGGGCTACGAGGATGTAAGAGCAGGAATCGTAAAATGGCCAATGTCTGTTATCAGAATAAGCGGAGCAGACAAAGACCGCCTGATTGATTTGGCAGATAAGATTCTGGTGGCATGGAGAGGCTACACAGATGAGGAGGCATTTATCTTCGCTGAGACAGATGGAGAGCCACACAACACAATCACTCCAATTGCAAGACGCCGTGGAGAGGATTACGAGTTAGACTTAGTACTTCGTAATAATATTACGACAGAGGAGCATCCTCTGGGGGTATATCATCCACATGCACACCTTCACCATATCAAGAAGGAGAACATTGGTCTTATTGAGGTAATGGGACTTGCAGTACTTCCAGCCAGACTTAAGGATGAGATGGCAGAGCTTGCAGATGCAATCATAAATGGCAGGGATTTGCGTTCAACAGAGACACTTGCAAGCCATGCAGAGTGGACCGAGGGCTTCCTTCCAAAGTATGACAAGGTAGACGAGTCAAATGTTATGGATATCATCCATGAGGAGATGGGACAGGTGTTCAAGGAAGTTCTTGAGTGTGCCGGAGTGTATAAGTGTACAGAGGAAGGCAGAAAAGCGTTTATGAGATTTGTGGAGTCTGTATAGAAGCAGCCTTTAAAATACACAAAACAGGTAAATAAAAATACAAAATAGTAAATAAAAATACAAAATAAGACTGACAGTTTGGAAAAATCCTCACTGTCAGTCTTTTTTGAGGCCTAAGCGTGCAATAATAAGAGCCTTGTAGAATAAAATCCTATATAGATTTTACTATCCCACTCTGCGCATAAGTCTCTTCCGGCAATAGAAGAATGCAGGAATAAGAAAGGCATCTGCAAATATCCACGCAAGGGGGCTTGCAAAGCAGGCAGCCACAAATCCAAAAATTGGAACGAAAATCAATCCTATCATAGCTCTTGCAATCATTTCAGCCACACCGGCGAGAACTGCAAATCCCGAAAATCCCATACCCTGAATCATGAATCGCACGATATTGACCAGGGCCAGAGCAATGTAGAAGAATACATTTATAAGCAAAAACTGGCGCGCCTGGGCGATTACCATGGTTTCTGATGCTGACACGAAGAGGAGGGCAATATTGTTGCTGAAGAAGTAAAGTACTATAAATATAATGACCGAGTAGATTGAACCGATAATAGTGGCACTTCTAACACCCTTGCCCAGTCGGTCAAGTTTTCCAGCACCTACATTCTGACCGCCATAGGTAGCCATTGTGGAACCCAGTGCATCAAAAGGACACATGGAGAACATGGAGATTTTGCTTGCGGTAGTCATTGAAGCTA
>URLU01000096.1 GCA_900548765.1 uncultured Lachnobacterium sp. | reverse complement strand
CGACCTCCTGGTCCCAAACCAGGCGCTCTAGCCAAGCTGAGCCACACCCCGAAGGTTTTGTTTGCTGCGTCGTCATCCGTGACGCAAGTAGTATTATATGATAGACAACGGGGTATGTCAACAACTTTTTTAAATTTTTTTAAAAATATTCTCCAAGCAGCTTCTTGATGCCCGCCAACGCCTTTCCTCTGTGGCTTATAGCGTTTTTCTGTTCTCTGGAAAGCTCTGCTGAAGAGCATCCAAATTCATCCAGATAAAAAATTGGGTCGTATCCAAATCCATTTTCGCCTGCGATTTTCCAGCCTATATAGCCTTCCATTGTCTCCCTGCTCACCATCACTTCTCCGTCCGGCAGCACTGCTGCAATGGCACATACGAATCTGGCAGTCCGCTTGTCTTTTTCCACACCCTCCAGCCTGTCAATCAGGTTCTGGTTCTTGATATCATAAGAAGTATCCTCTCCCATATATCTTGCTGAGTAAACTCCCGGTTCCTTGTTCAGATAGTCGATTTCAAGTCCTGAATCATCTGCCAGCACAATTGCACCCTTGTATTTCTCAGATACAGCCTTCCAGCTATCGTCCTTCTGTTCCTCGCTCATGCCCCTGCCTGATATATAATCAGATATCGCCTTTGCCTTTATTGTAGAGTTTGCCTCAAAAGTATCTCCATCCTCAACGATGTCGATATTGATTCCGGCCTCCTTCATGGAGTAAATCTCTACATCACAGTCCGCCATAATCTCGCGGATTTCTCTCATCTTACCCTTGTTTCCTGTTGCAAAAATAATCTTTGTCATCTTAATATCCTTCCTCAAACGCTTCCATTACAGCATTGTATATTCCCTGTGCAGCCTTCTGCTGATAGTCCTCTGAGACCAGATTCTCCAGCTCATCTCTGTTGGTCATAAAGCCAACCTCGATAAGAGCCACCGGCACCTCACTGCTTCGTATTATGTATATGTTATCACCCTTTAACAGGCCTCTTTTCCTGCTTCCTAAAGTATCTGACACATTATCCAGACAAATCTGTGCCAGCTTCTTGCTGGACAGCTCACTGTCATCCGACTGGGAGTACATGACCTGTGTACCACTCAGGCTCGAAAAATTACCTGAGCTTGAAGAATTATTGTGTACACTGATAAACAAGTCTGCGTCGCACATATTTGCCAGCTCAACCCTCTGCATCAGTGTTGGATTGGTGTCCTCAGTCCTTGTATAATAGACCTTGATATTCTGGTCAGATTCGTCAAAAAGCTTCTTTAGCTGCAGGACAATCTGTAAATTGATTTCTTTTTCCATGACACCCTTCTTGGTGGCTCCTGCTGCCCTGCTTCCATGACCGGCATCCACCACAATCACCTTGTCATATATATCGTGTGGGTCTATAAAATCCATTGCAAGCTTCTGGTCTGCCACATCAGTTTTTAACTCATAGACCCGGTCAAGATTTAACTCGATTACACCATCTTCGCCATCCTTATAGTAAAACATGGACTTTATATGGTCAGGACTTCCACTGATTCCGTAATTGGAAAAATAATCGTCCACACCGCCCTTAAATCTCACATAGACAGACTGGGATATATAATCATTTTCAATCGAAATATCATCCTCACTAATCCCCGGTGGAATCTCTATATTCAATTGTGAGCTTTGACCTTCCTCTGCTTCGACAATCTCATTTAGGTTCTCCTGGCTCACGCTGGCTGTCTGCCAGTTTTCAAAAAGTCTGTCCCTTTTTTCCACTATCAATGCATATTTTTCATGTAGTGTGGGCATGTAACGAAAGACTGTAAAAAAAGCAATTGTCAAAACAAATATTATGGGCGTGACAACTTTTAGTACTTTCTCATCCATTTGTAAACGCCTTAATACACAGGTTACAATCCTGCTTGTCCTTTACATTAATAAATTTATTTCCTGTATAACTGATATAACCCTCGCCATCATCCAAGTCTACTGTATCCAGATAGCTCTCTCCTGAGTCATACTCAATTGCCATAGGATATTCATAGCCCGGTGTCTTCAAATACAGCATAATAGCAAATTTTTCGCCTGACGCCACATCCACCGGCTCATCAAAATCTATGGTATAGTAGCCAGACTGCTCCAAGCTGCCGGATGCCACCTTGGTTCTGGTGGTCAGTGATGATTCATTGTTAAAATTATTTACCACATATACCTCATACTCGGTGTCTGCACTTGTTGCATAAAAGCCTGCTGCAGCAACAGATTCATCGCCATTTGCAGTAAATACATTTGCTGCATATATTTCTTCCTTCTCAAATCCAAGCTTACCGCGCCATCCACACAGGTCACTCTGATATATGTGGTCATAATTGTCTGTGTCCTCTATTCTTGTATACACGACATTGTGAGTGCCGACATTTGTATCATAATAGGACACATAAAATACACCATCATCACCGAACTCCTCACCCCAGCTGTTCTGACAGATGAATGCTCCATCACCCTCAAGGTCTGCAGCGAAATTTTCCTTTGGATAATTGTCATCCCAGCCTATTATGAGGACATCATGGTTTGGCTTCTCTGTACCAATATAACAGTAGGAATTGGTTGATTTCTTATAATATTCTGTATCTGCCTGCGAACTTCTTATGGTGCTGTAAAGGGATGTGGTCACACCGCCGTACTTGAATACGGCCTCCTTTATTGCCTCGTAGTCCTTACCATCAATTATGCGCATTTCCTGTACATGCTTCACAGCCTTAAGCCTGCTATTGGTTTCTCCGTCTCCGTAGGGGTCATCCTCCTCATACACAGGTCCCTGCCAGGCTGCCAGATACGCCATTCCCATGGTATACTCGCCACCCTCATACTGGTCTGCATCAAAAGAATTGCTCATGGACATATGGTCTACGGAAAACAGCATATTTTCCTCCGGCAGGAGCGATGATTCCAAAGCACTGGTTGCCGCAAATGCCCAGCATGTACCATAAGTGCCCTGATTTTTGATAACGGACATCCTGTCCCTCTCTCTCAGGTCATATCTGGTAGGAACCGCCGATATATTTTCGTTCTCATCAACGGCGGTCGCTGTCTTTGTGGTTATCTCAAAATTACATGAGTAGCCCAGTATATCCGACAAATCTGATAGACTTACATAGTATTCGCCGTCTTTTGCAGGATTTACCCTAAGTCGTTCAGATATATTGTGCTTTTCCACCAGAAGCGAATTACCACCATATACATGGGCACTGCAATTCATTGCATCTGTGAGGAGGTCTACCGGTACCATGATTTTCCTGTCATTGCTCATATAAAAATCATAGTCCTCATTTGAGTAAATCTTGTTGTCAATAACCACATTTAAGACTCCTGCATTGACATCCTTTGCTACCAGCGGACTCCAGGCTTCCTCGCTGATTACAGCACCTCTAAACATTCCTATTCTCGCTTTGTCAAAGGTATATATATAAAAATTAAACAAAAATATGACTGCCATAACTACAGTCATAGCAAAATAAATTCTTGAATACTTCCTCATTATATTTCCTTATTACATTTCTTTCTTACGTTTCGGTGGCTTTGGTCCCATAAACTGATAAAAATAGGTCTTTATCATTCCATTGTATATTTTACGGTTCTTGTCCGCTTTTCTGCCCACATACCGCTCTGTGTCCTCGTAGGATGTGATTAAGTACATAGACCAGGAATCAAGCCCGGCATAGGCTTTTCCTATCTGTGAATAGAGCTCTGGCAGTGCCGATTTTTCTTCCAGTCTCTCTCCGTATGGCGGATTGGAAATGATAAAACCATACTTCTTAGGATGGTGCAAATCCTTGACCGCCCTCTGCTGAAAATGTATGAGGTGGTCTACACCTGCTCTCTTTGCATTTTCCCTTGCCGAAGCTACCACATCTGCATCAATATCGTAGCCCTGTATATCTACCTGAATATCGGTGTCCACCATATCCTCGGCTTCCTTTACTGTCTCATACCACAGCTTCTTGGGTATGAAGTTTGTCCAGCTCTCGGCTGTAAACTCCCTGTTCATGCCTGGTGCTATATTGGCAGCAATCATGGCAGCCTCAATTGGAAATGTACCACTTCCACAGAATGGGTCTACCAGTATTCTGTCGCCGTGCCATGGTGTCAGCATAATGAGTGCTGCCGCAAGAGTCTCTGTAATGGGAGCCTTGCTGGCTTCCAGACGATAGCCTCTCTTATGTAATGATTCACCAGAGGTATCCAGTGTCACCATCACCTCATCCTTGTTTAAAAATACGCGGACTGGATATGATGCGCCATCCTCTGGGAACCAATCCAGATGATAAGACTTTTTCATTCTCTCCACCATTGCTTTTTTTACAATGGACTGAATATCCGAAGGTGAAAAAAGCTTGCTCTTTATGGATGAAGCCTTTTTAACCCAGAATTTGCCATCCTTTGGTATATACATCTCCCATGGAAGGGCTTTTACATTTTCAAAGAGCTCATCAAAGCTTGTGGCTGTAAATCTGCCTACCTGTAAGAGCACACGCTCTGCACTTCTTAAAAAAATGTTTGCACGGCAGATTGCCTCTGCGTCTCCCTCGAAGGTTATCCTTCCATCCTCGACCTTTGTTATCTCGTAACCCAAATCATATATTTCTCTTTTCAAAACTGCCTCCATGCCAAAATGACATGGTGCAACTAATTCAAATGTCTTCATTTACTGTATCTCCCAAAAAACATAGTCTCACTAGTTTATTGTTACACATTCTTGCAGTTTTTGAAATAGTTTTTTCATAAAGATTTTCTTAATCCTTAAATTAATGCGTAAAAATCTGCTACATGACAGAAAATCCACCTATTACACTTGCAACACTGTACCCTCTTCTCCCCAGATATCTGGCAAGCTGCATGCTGCTGCCTCCATGGTCACAGTAGAGGATATAATATTGATCTCTGTCCAGTATATTTTCATACACATCAGTATCATCAAGCGGCATGCTTATAGCACCTGGAAAATGTCCTGCCTGATATTCCCTTTTTTCTCTCAAGTCTATTACAACTGCATCCTTTTCCTTTATAGTTCTCATCAAGTCCCGCACATACACAATATCAAAATCCATTTTTCCTCCCACACCTGCTAAAATACCATCCAACCTGCCACCGGCAGCTTTTCTGGATGCCTGGCAACTGACGGCTTCTATTGCATGCTCTGACATATAGCCATCAGCTATGCCATTGAATACATAAAAACTGTCACTGGCAGCTTTTCTTGCATACCTTGGTATTAAAATAAGGAGATGTATTCACATCTCCTTATATACTATGCACTTTTAGATAAAAATCAGCTTGTACTAATAGTTAGAATCTGTTGTTTTATCTGTAGCCTTATCTGTAGTTCTGTCTGTTGCTCTGTTTGTTGTCTTGTTGGTTGTCTTGTTGGTTGTCTTGTTGGTTGTCTTATTTGTTGTCTTGTCTGCAGCCTTATTTGTTGTCTTGTTGGTTACTCTGTCTAATGCGTTTCCAGAGTTGTTATTTTTTGCCATTTATTTTTCCTCCTTGTTAACAGGCGCAAAGCAGATAATGACTGGCTTCACGCTCATTTGTTACAAGGATATTGTGTACGACAATAAAAAAAATATTCATATACAACTTGCTTTTTAGTTTCCTGTAACGTATAATCCTAATTGAAAAGGGAAACCTTTTCAATGTTATACCTCTTATTAATTATTTATACTCCCCTCAAGGCAGACTCACCCAAGAGTCTGTCTTATTTTTTAGGGCTAAATGCAGAAAAGCTGCCATGTACAGACTATGTAATGACAGCTTAAACTATTAGATCTCAATTCCAAGTTCTTCCGGCAGAAATCTCGGACATACGTTGCTTGATGATGTAATGACAGATGCAGCAAGCCTGCTTCCAATCTCGCAGGCAGCAGCCAGGCTTTTGCCATAGGTCAGCGCACTTGCAACACCTGCACAGAATGCGTCTCCTGCACCGGTTGTATCCTTTACCATGACCTTTTTAGCAGGACAGAAGCCCTTTTCTCCATTTCTTGAGGCATAAATTGCTCCATCTCCTCCCATAGTGACAATGATAGAGTTAATCTTGCCTCTCTCTATTCTCTCACAGATTATAGGCAGTAATTCATCCTGCTTCATATCCTCATAATCTTCTGTAAAGAAAATTCCTGCCTCCTGCTTGTTACAAATCAGACAGTCAAACTTCTGCAAAAAATCTCTGCGTTCTACAGCAATAGACATATTGCTTACCACTCCAAAAAGTTTCTTATTATATTTTTCTGCTAATTGTACTGTTTTCTTCACGATATCCTTGTCCATATCTATCTCAAGCACAACAGATGATGCCTTTTGAAATATCTCGTCCCCCTTTTCCTCAAGGATGTCTAAAACTGGCGCAAGATTTGGTCTCTGTGAGATTGAACCTGCCAAATCGCCTTTTTCATCAAAAACAGCAAGCCATGTTCCCATTCCGTTTGGAATTACCTGCATATAATCTGTATTTACCTTGTGGTCATTTAATTTTCTAAGCACATCTGTTCCAAGAGCAGATTCATCAACTATACTGATAAATGTGGGGCGGAGCTCAAGATTTGCTATATCCTCCACCACATTTCTGCTGACGCCGCCCTGTATATACTCGATTCGTCCGGCATTTCTCCCATCCGGAATATACTGCGACTCTGGAAATCCTTTTATATCTACAAATACTGCTCCTAAAACTACTATACTCATTTTTTCTCCTCGCTTATTCTTTTATTTCATCATGGTGTATTATTTTTTCAATTTAAGTCCTAAAGCTTATATGCTGTTGTTGCATAATGTACTGGCACTGCATAATGTACTGGCACTGTGTAATGTACTGACAATACATAATATGCTGACAATACATACTTCAAGTTATTTCATAAAATAAACTACAATACGCATTAGGCTATGTCAGGTATTTGCAAGTGCCCAAAACGCCACAGCACTAGCCGCCGCAACATTCAGTGAATCAACACCATGGCTCATCGGGATTTTTACAGTGTAATCACTCATCTCAATGGTCTTATTCTTAAGACCCTCACCTTCTGTTCCAAGCACGATTGCAAGCTTATCCTCTGATTTAAAAACAGGGTCCGCTATACTCCTCGTATTTTCCTTAAGTGCCATGGAAACCAGCTTAAAGCCCCTGTCATGAAGCATGGTTATGGTCTTATCCTGCCACTCCCCATCCGGAATAACAGTCCATGGTATCTGAAAAATCGTTCCCATGCTGACTCTCACAGCCCTCCTGTATAGTGGGTCTGCACTTGCTGATGTAAGCATTATGGCATCAATATTTAATGCCGCTGCTGACCTGACTATGGCACCAACATTGGTAGGATTTACCACATCTTCAAGAATTGCAATCCTGCAATGTGAATTTATACTTTGTTCATCCATATAATTTGTAGTCCACTTATCAATTTCAAAGTTCTTCCCTATATTTACTTTTCCATCGTATGTCTTCTCAATACTCTCACACAATTCTTCGGGTGACATAAGAGTCCTACGCCTCATGGCACAAAGCATGCCTCTGGTCAGCCTATAACCTGTGATTTTAACCAGCAGTTCTTCTGGTGCCACATACACAGACAGCTCAGCAATGCCATTTTTCTCACAAGCCTCGCTACAGCTCTCTATCACAGCCTGATTATAGTCATCCTCTGCTGTCTTGTCTTCAATCAACACAGATTCAGGCACATAGCCGGCAGCCAGGGCTCTCTCGATAACAATAGGACTTTCTGCTATAAAAATCCCCGGCTTTGGCTCATAATAATGCAAAAGCTGAACTTCACTGAGGGAAGAATATATCTCCATTATTTTATTATTTGTTAATTCATTTTGATTTATTTCAATTTTTCTAATCATTTATACTATTCAGATTGTGCTCTTTCCGCGTACAATTTGCTTTTCGGATATCTTAACTATCGTACTGTGTATATTATCATATAGAACATAAATCTTCAATCTCTCACTGCTAAATCTCCTTTTAAAACCCAATTCTTATCTTTCATGGTAATTTCCCAACGTTCATGAGAAGGCTGACAAGGTCCAATGGAGCTTGGTTTCAGCCGACCGAAGCAGGGCAGAGATTGAACTCACAGTTTGCACCTTCCGCGACACTTTATTAACGAAAAAAGACAGGATATAAATCCTGTCTTTTTTCGTTAATAAAACGTGCGTGAGAAGATTCGAACTCCCGACACCTTGGTCCGTAGCCAAGTGCTCTATCCAGCTG
>URLU01000095.1 GCA_900548765.1 uncultured Lachnobacterium sp. | reverse complement strand
ATTGTCTGCAAGAAGCTGTCTGATTTCCATTACATCCTCAGCAGTTCTGACAAAGGATGCAGCGATGTAATCCATATCCTCTTCGATTGCAAACATGATATCACTTCTGTCCTTCTCACTGATAAATGGCAGGTTAAGATGAATACCCGGCACATTGATTCCCTTGTGGTTTGACACTGGTCCACCATTTATTACTTTTAATATGATGTCATTTCCAGAAACCTCCACAACCTCTGTGTCTATAAGGCCATCATCAATCAGGATATGAGTACCCGGCTTAACATCTTTTACAAGATTCTTGTAAGTAATGCTGACCCTCTCCTCATTTCCCATGCAGTCATCTGCTGTAAGTATAAATTTCTGTCCTGCCTGAAGCTCTATTTTATCGTTTTCAAAATCACAAATCCGTATTTCAGGTCCCTTTGTATCCAGAAGCGATGCAACCGGCTTGCCATATCTCTCTCTTAAGACTCTTAACTTTTGTAATCTTCCTCTCTGTTCGTCATGGTCGCCATGTGAGAAATTGAATCTGGCAACATTCATCCCTTCCTGTACTAATCGTTCCATTACATTTCCAACTTCTACAGCTGGTCCCATTGTACAAATAATCTTCGTTTTTCTCATTTATTTTCCTCTCTTTTCTTACTTAAACAAGAATGAATTATACGATTAAATGCAACTAAAATCAATGCGTTTTTGTATTTATTTATACACTCCCAAATTTTTATGTAAATTCCACCGCCCCTTATGTGGTGGAATTTACTCCCGCACAGTTGATATTTACTCTTTCATATAAAAGTGATAGGCTTATCTTTCCTTCTGACAGCAATTGGAGGAATAAGACTATGAGTAAATATATACCTGGTAACCAGAAACACTTAACTCTGGATGATCGTATTTACATCCAGAATGAGCTTTCCAAAGGTACTTCTTTTAAAGATATCTCACGTTTCCTTTGTAAGGATCCCACTACCATCTCCAAGGAGGTGAAGGCACACCGCCTGTCTGACTGGTATCACAAAGGCACCTTTTATAATGCCAAAAACTTTTGTGTCCACCGCTACCATTGTAAAAAGACCAATGCCTGTGGGAAAATCCTTCTTTGCGGTATCAAGTGTACTTCCTGCCCTACCTGCAACCAGACCTGTCCTGACTTTGAAAAGGAACGCTGCAGCAGGCTCGATAAAGCTCCTTATGTCTGCAATGGCTGTGATAAACAGATTTCCCATTGCACCATTGCTCACAAATACACTTACAATGCCAGGTTTGCTGACCGCAAATATCGGGAATGCCTTAAGGAGTCCCGTTCCGGTATCAGCATGACCAGACAGGAACTTCACCAGAAAGACAGGATCATCAGTCCTCTGATCGAGCAGGGACAGTCTCCTTACCAGATCATTACGAACCATCCGGAACTGAAGCTGTCTGTGCGCAGCGTTTACACCTATCTCGACATGGGGATCCTGACCGCAAGAAACATTGATTTGAAGCGTAAAGTGAAATTCAAACCACGAAAGGTTCACAAAACACAGATCTCTGACCGCCGTGTTTTCCAGAACCGGACCTACGCCGATTTCCAGCAGTTGGAACTGTCTTCCTTTGTGGAAATGGATATCGTGCATTCTGCCTCCGGTTCCTCCAAAACACTGCTTACTTTCTTTTTTACAAGAGAAAAGCTGTTTCTTGCATTCCTGATGAACCGTAACACAGAGGGTGCTGTAAGACTCATCTTTGACCGATTGGAAAAGCGCTTTGATACTTATGATTTTCAGACGTTGTTTGAATACATTCTCACTGACAGGGGATCCGAGTTTGGAGATCCGGAATCCCTGGAAACCGGTTTTACAGGGATCCAGCGTACCAGTATCTATTACTGCGACCCTATGCGCAGTGGGCAGAAAGGTGGTCTGGAGCAGGCACATACCATGCTCCGGATGATTCTGCCCAAAAAGACAAACTTTGAGTTTCTGACCCAGTGGGATGTCATCCTGATCGTAAGCCATATCAATTCCACCCCGAGAGAAAGCCTTCAGGGCAGAACCCCTTACGATGTAGCGCTGGAAACTCTGGGAGAAGAAACTTTAAAAGCATTTCAGCTCAGGCGGATTGCCCCTGACGAGGTCAATCTGACGCCTAAGCTGATACGCTTTACCCGATAAATTCATTAAAGAAATCTGCTGTCAGACTGGAAGTAAACTTTTCACATTTTTTGAATGTGGCCGGTGGAATTTAGTCTGACATACTACCTTCCAGTGGCTTGTTTGCCGTACAGAAAAACAGAGAATTTCGCCATGAATTACTATGATTATAACAGAAATCCAGCTTTTTTTCTCAAAAATCATTCGATTTTAGAAAACTTTTAAACGCACGGTGGAATGCTTAGACATGGAATTAAATATTTCATGAGTATCATATCCACCATCATGTATAGCAACCATCTCAACAGCCACGTTAGAACAATGGTCTGAAACTCTCTCTAAGTTTGTAAGCACATCCTCCAATATCACACCAAGCTCAATCGTACATTTTCCTTTTGTAAGTCGTCTTACATGATTCTGTTTAATATCTTTTGTCAGACCATCAATAACGTCTTCAAGTGGTTCAATGTGAATTGCCTCGTCAACATTTTCGCTATTAAACACGTCGACTGTTTTTACTACAATATCATGCACTGCTCTTGTAATTGATTCCATTTCAAACTTTGCCTTTTTGGAAAAAACAAGTTTCCTGTCATTCATCTCTTTTGCCGACTCTACAATATTTATGGCATGATCCAATATTTTCTCGAAATCACTCATTCCATGTAACATAACAGATAAACTCTCACTATCTGACTTTGATAGATTTTTCGATGATAATCTGACAAGATATGAGCCTAGCTTATCCTCATAATGATCTACTTTTTCCTCAAGTTTATAAACCTTAGCTGCTTTTTTCTTGTCATATTCATTGGCCACTTCAAGTGCGAGCGTAATCGCACCCATGGTTTCAATAGCCATCTGCCTTGACGCATTTCTACATATCTCCATAGCAAAAGCAGGACTTTCCAAAAATCTATCATCAAGCGCAAGCATTTCCTTGTCATCCTGTTCTTCTTTTTCTTCAATACCATCTGGAATAACTATTGTAGCCAGCTTTACAAGCAGATTGGAAAATGGATACAGAATAATACAACATCCTATATTGAACAAACTATGAATTACTGCTATACCTGCTGCATTTGCCGAATCACTCAAAAAAGCAAATGAAACAATCCTATTTAAACTGTAGAAAACAATCATAAAAAGTGTTGTACCTATTACATTAAAAAATAGATGGATTGCGGCTGCTCTCTTTGCATTTTTTTTGGCACCAACTGATGAAATAATAGACGTAATACAGGTTCCTATATTCTGTCCCATAATAGGTAGTGCTGCAGAATAGCTTACTGCACCAGTTGAGCACAAAGCCTGCAATATACCTACAGACGCTGAAGAGCTTTGAATTATAGCAGTAAGAACAGCACCTACAAGCACTCCAAGCAAAGGATTAGAGAATTTAGTAAAAAGTCTTGCAAAACTTGCATCCTCCGCCAATGGTGCTACTGACTGGCTCATAGCTTCCATACCAAACATAAGAATTGCAAATCCCAAAAGGATGTTTCCCACATCCTTTTTTCTGCTTTCATCCTTTGATACCATAATAAGAATAATTCCTATTGCTGCAAGGATAGGTGAAAATGATGTTGGTTTTAATAACTGAATCCAAAGATTGCTTCCCTCTGTACCTGTAAGTGACAGCATCCATGAAGTAATAGTTGTACCGACATTGGCACCCATTATAATTCCCACAGCTTGAGTCAGCTTCATAATTCCTGAGTTTACAAAACCAACTACCATAACTGTCGTAGCAGATGAAGACTGAATAATTGCTGTCACGCCAGCTCCCAAAAGAACTGCAAATATCTTTTTTGAAGTGAGCTTTTCAAGAATTGCTTCCAGCTTTCCTCCAGCCATCTTTGCAAGCCCATCTCCCATAGCTGACATTCCATACAGAAACAGGGACAAGCCTCCAATCATTGATAACACATTAAAAATAGTCATAGATTTTACCTCATTTACAATACTTTTATTACAAAAATAACTTAACAGGGCTATGTAAAATGTGTATAAAGAAATAAAAATAACCCATCAGTACTTTTGCACTGATGGGTCATCACCTTTTATCTTATAGTTCTCTATCTTATAATTCTTTGGCAAGTTTGTTTGCTGCCTGAATTGCATCTTTTAGATTACCAACTTTGTTACAGTCTCCAATGAAATGAATTCTATCATCTACCATCTTGCTCTCTACTTTGTTAGGTGCATATCCTACAGCAAAAATCAATGTATCTGCATCATCTATATGATACTCTTTGCCATCCTTCTCATATGTGATTGTTGTTTCATCAACTTTTGTTACCTGAGCATTTAACTCTATTCTTACGCCTTTACGCATAAGTCTCTGTGTCAACTGACTCTTAGCAGCTCCACCTTCACCAGGCATAAGTGATGATGTCATCTCTATTAATGTAATATCACGATTTACTGGGAATAAATCATTAATTAGTGGTGCAAGATAATCAGCTGTCTCACATCCTACAGAGCCACCTCCAAGCACAACAATTTTTCTGCCTGGGTAAGCTCTTCCTGAAAGAACATCATCTGCAGTCATTGTCTGTTTGAATACTTTAAATGGTCCAATCTCTTTTGCGACAGAACCTGTTGAGCAGATAACCTCGTAATCCTTAAATTCTCCTGCAAGCATCTCGGGTGTCACTTCACAATTCATACGAACTTCGATTCCCTCATTTGTAAGACGACGTTCCATAAATTTAATTACTTTACACAGCTCCTGTTTTGCGATTGGAACTGCCGCAAGTCTTAATAATCCTCCAAGCTCTCCTGTCTTCTCACATAATACTACTTCATGACCACGTTTCTTTGCCACAAAAGCAGCTTCCATTCCTGCTGGTCCTCCACCAATCACAAGAACTTTTTTCTTCTCATCTGCTTCTTCAATTTCATCAGATTCTACAGATGGATTTACAGTACAGCTAATCAGGTTACCCATCATAATTCCTGTAAGGCAACGTCCGCATCCGATACATGGGCGGATATCATCTGTCTTTCCTGCTGCTGCCTTATTAACAAATTCGCTATCACAAAGATTTGGACGTCCTATCATACAGATATCTGTCTTTCCATTTGCAATAAGTTCTTCAGCTACCCAAGGCTCATTAATTCTTGCAACAGTTGCCACTGGAATATTAACATGCTTACGAATCTCTTCACTTGCATGTGCATGTGGTGCTGGCGATGTGCCAGGTGCAGGCATTGAGCTTCCTCTCTTAATTGTGTTTCCTCCAGAAACATGGATGAAGTCAACTCCAGCTTTCTCTAACTGTTTTGACACATAAATCATATCATTTAATGTGAGACCACCCTCGCTGTATTCATCACCTGAGATACGTACATCAATAATAAAATCATCGCCACAAAGTTCACGAATCTTTTCAATTACTTCAAGTGTCAGTCTAAGTCTTCCATTGATATCGCCACCGTACTCATCAGTTCTCTTATTATATAGAGGAGTTAAGAATCCACCAAGCAAACCATGTGCATGTGCACACTGAATCTCTACTCCATCACCACCTGCAATCTGTACACGACGAGCTGCTTCACCAAACTGTTGAACAATAACATGTAATTCGTCGACTGTTACGGCTCTTGGTGCAGACTTAGCATAATATGGGCCTACATTTGAAGGTGCAATCAGCTGTGGTGTCCCAGGAATTGGAAACGCCATATATGCTGGATGGAATAACTGAGATAAAATCTTTGTATCATATTTATGTACCGCATCTACAAGCTTTTTCCAACCCGGAATAAATGAATCGTCATAAATAGACATATCACCTGGCAAATATGTATAAACAGGCTCTACTGTAGTAACCTCCGTTACAATAAGTCCTACTCCACCTTTTGCTCTTGTAGAATAATGCTCAACAAGGGCATCTGTTACATAACCCTTATCTGCCATATTTGTAGAAAGTGGTGGCATAAAAATTCTGTTCTTTACTGTTGTCTTACCAATTTTAATTGGCTCAAATAAATGTGGAAAATGTTCATTCATTGTTCGTTCCTCCTAATCACATGTAATCTATATATATTTCCATTCCCTTAATATTCTAAAACGTGTACACCTTACGTTACATTATATCACATATTAAGCGTTCTGACATCGTTTAATATGTATATAATCTGCAAGTTTGTTAAATACAACTGTATATGCAGCCGCTATAACATTTATTCCTACTCTAAGTGCTACTGCCATAGGCATACCAAATAATGACGATGCTATTGCTAATGCTCCAAATGTATTAAATGCTGTCTGCCATTTATATCCTGCAGAGTATCCCACTCCAATTCCACCAATAATTCCTATCATACTGTACATGGACTCTGGCAGAATCAGATACAGCACAATAAATAAAGCGCAGCCAACAATATTAAACAAACCTCTGTCGACAGCTCTTGGAGGACAGTCCTGTGTAAAAGGAATACATACTGACATACATGCAATTCCTGCCCACATTGCACGTGGAAGACCAAGAAGCGTTACTATTAGCATCGCACTTGACACAATAAATGTTAGTTTTATATACCATATATTTCTAGCTGAGTGTATATCAAACTCACGAAACAAATCAACAAATGTTCTTCTATATGGGCGATTTTTCTGATTCTTATAGAAAACGGCCATGCATACAGCCATACCTACTGCCAAGCCTACAACGCGCATTCTGTATGATTCTCCGCTCACATCATATCCATAAAGTAATAAATATCCCAAAACAAATGTTGAATGGTTATACATTATAACATTATGACACCCCAATATCATAAGTAGAAATATACATACGATATTAACTGCAAACGTTCCAAATACAGGCAGAATATTTGCAAGGCGTGGTCCCACCATTAAAATCATAAAAATCCCTGCAATAGAAATAAGACCATGCTTAGTCTGTATACCAAAATCCGCCTGTCTGAGCACTAGAAGTGCTAATAATACTGTTACACCTACAACACTATTTTCATTTCCTGTCAGTTTACTATATAACGTAACAAGTGCAACGCAGAATGCCATAACAAGATATACTTTGAAATTGTATATAAGTATATGTCGTCTCTTTTCTTTCTTATCTGTCGTACTGTGAATCAATTGTTTTGATCCAACAGAACTTAATTGTAATTCCTGATATAATGTCATTTTTTCTTCTCCTTTTTGAATGTAAAGCGAAGAGAAGTGTACTTCAAAAACTATAAGAATGCAAGCATAAATACTAAAAAGCCGGTACATTTTTCAATGCAACCGGCTTTTTGCTCATTAACCACCGATTTGTTGTAAATTCTTATCATACAAAATCCCATTCTTTTTCCCTTTATAATATATCGTGCATGTTAATAATTCTATCAGCAAAGATATGACGATAAACCCCAATAAAATCTGCCAACGATATTGCACATATACACCAACTGCAAAAATTAACACTAATCCTCCCAATAGTACTGTACCATTATCCGTCTCTCCACTCTTTCGATTTCTATTCCGAGTACAATTTTGAGATACATTATCAATTATTACTTGCTTTTCGATAATTTTAGGTTCATTGTTTTGATTTGCATTAACTACTCCATTATCAGTACTTATATTAACTCGTCCTCCAGAAATAATGAGCTGTATTATAGTCTTTGAACCGCCATCTCTATTCTCTTCCAAGGCATTTCCTCCATTAGAAATTTTCCTATATAAATATAATTAAAACAACTTTTTATAAGCTTATGCTTTTTCCTTTTCATGAATCCATTTTATGTCTGGATAACTTTTCAGTGTAATCAACTAAATCATATATTGTATTTGTCCCCTTTAAGATTCCATATAAAATTTTTTGAACATCACTATCATATTTTGCTTCATTTAATGGATTCCATTTTGCACAAATGATAAAATTATATGGTGTCAAATATCGTGTACGAATACATGCTTGATTTTCAATATCTATTACCTTACCATCTATAACAGCCACACCATCATCATATTCAGTTCTTGTTATTAAATGACCATTAAAAATCGCATATTCTTCATAATAACTTCCTATCTGCTCCACCCAATAGTCTATTTGTTCTTGAGTCATCTCTTCATACAACCCTGTAGCTTCTTCCGGACTTGTCTCAACATACACAAATTTCTTATAATATGCC
>URLU01000094.1 GCA_900548765.1 uncultured Lachnobacterium sp. | reverse complement strand
ACGAAGACTCTAAGCAATACAATCGCCACCAAAAATCCAAGCACAAGCAGATATGCCACCCTGTCACTGGAATTATACTTAAGCGGCTTCATCTTGGTTCTGCCCTCTCCGCCATTGTAGCATCTGGCTTCCATAGCCATTGCCAAATCATCCGCTCTTCTGAATGCAGAAACAAATAAAGGTACAAGAATTGGAACCATTGCCTTTGCTTTCTTTATGATATTTCCATTTTCAAAGTCAGCACCTCTTGCCATCTGTGCTTTCATTATCTTGTCTGTTTCCTCTATCAATATAGGAATAAATCTGAGGGCAATAGACATCATCATGGCTATTGCATGCACCGGCACATTTATCTTGTTAAGTGGTGACAAGGACTTTTCCAGTCCATCTGTCAACTGGTTTGGTGTGGTGGTCAGTGTCATAAGTGATGTTCCGATTATCAGATAAATGAGTCGAATCATCATCATCACTGCCGTCTTGATTCCTGTGTCTGATATCTGAAAAACTCCCCATTTAAAAAATGTCACATCTCCCGGTGTCAGAAAGAGGTTAAACATGGCTGTGATTATCAGAAGCACCACAATCGCCTTAAGTCCCTTTACTATAAACTTAAACGGAACCTTTGACAGCTTTATCGCTGCAATCAGAAAGCCTGTTATCAGCAAAAAACCTGCCAGCCCCTTGTATACAAAAAGGGCTATTATATATATCAGTGTCGAAAATAGTTTTACTCTTGGGTCCAGTTTATGTACGATTGAATCCGCAGGATAATACTGGCCTATGGTAATATCTCTTATCATAATTTCATCCTTTATATCTTACTTTAAAACACAATTTTCTCTGGGATGGCAGCCTGTCTATCAACATTATTTTTCCCCGATATCATCTACAAATAGATGATACCTGCCGCAAATCTCATACAGCCTAATTAGCTGTAGATCTATGCATCAATGCATCAAGTATGGTCTGCTTCGCCTCATCAATTGTAGTTGCATCTAAATCCACATCAAGCCCTTTTTCCTTAAGCTCATGCATTATATAAGTCACCTGCGGAGCTGCAAGTCCAACTGCTTCAAGCTCCTTATAATGACGGAAGACTTCCTTTGGTGCGCCTTCAAGCATCAGTTCGCCATCGTTCATTACAAAAAGCCTGTCCACATACTTGGCTACATCCTCCATGCTGTGAGATACCAGAATGATTGTGATGCCCAAATCTCTTCTCATCCGGGCTAAGAGCTCAAGTATCTCATCCCTGCCCGCAGGGTCAAGTCCCGCTGTCGGTTCATCCAGTATGAGTACATCCGGATGCATTGCAAGCACTCCGGCTATGGCAACTCGTCTTTTCTGTCCTCCTGACAAATCAAATGGTGGCTGATAAAATAATTCCTCCGGGAAATGCACATTTCGCAAAGCCTCAAAGGCTCTCAGCTCCACTTCCTTTTTATCCAGACCCTGATTCTTCGGTCCAAAGCACACATCCTCAAAGTTAGTTGTCTCAAACAACTGGTGCTCCGGGTACTGGAATACCATGCCTACATGATTTCTCAAATCCTTCAAGTTGTAGTCCTCATCATATATATCCTGACCATTGTAGTATATATGTCCTGAGGTTGCCTTCAGCAGTCCGTTCAGGTGCTGGATTAATGTAGACTTTCCAGAGCCTGTATGCCCGATAATTCCGATGAACTCTCCGTCATTTATTTCCAAACTTACATTTTTTAATGCCTGCACCTTGTATGCAGAATCCTCGCTATAGCAATAGCTTACCTTATCTACGATTATTGACATATTATTTCACTTTCATAATTGCGTCTACCAGTTCTTCTCTTGTGAGTATGCCAGCCGGTATGTCCACGCCGCTTTTCCTCAGTTCATCCGCAAGCAGTGTCGCCTGTGGCACATCCAGACGGTGCTCTTTCAGCTCCTCCACCCTTGAGAAAATCTCTCTCGGTGTACCATCCATGATGATTTGTCCCTTTTCCATGACATAGACATAATCAGCGTTTACCACCTCTTCCATGTAGTGGGTGATAAGTAGAATTGTGACGCCTTTTTTCTTATTCAGCTCATGGGCTGTGGCGATAACCTCTTTACGTCCATTCGGGTCAAGCATGGCTGTAGGCTCATCAAACACTATGCACTTTGGCTCCATGGCAACCACCCCTGCGATTGCGACTCTCTGCTTCTGTCCGCCGGAGAGCTTATTAGGCGAATGAGTCCTGTATTTGGTCATGCCAACTGTTGCAAGGGCATGGTCTACCCTCTGCCATATCTCGTCTGTGGGAACCCCGATATTTTCCGGTCCAAATCCCACATCTTCCTCCACAACACTGGCTATAATCTGGTTGTCAGGATTCTGGAACACCATTCCTGCGCTTCTTCGTACAGGAATGACATTTTCCTCCTCCGATACGTCCATTCCGTCAACCCAGATTGTACCCTCACTTGCTGATAAAAGAGCATTGATATGCTTTGCAAGTGTGGATTTTCCAGAGCCATTGTGTCCTAAGATGGCTATAAACTGTCCTTCTTTTACGTCCAAATCCACATGGTCAAGGGCTGTGGTGATTGACTCCACATTGCCCTCCTCATCCCTGCGGAAAAATTCATGTACTAAATTTTTTGTCTTAATTATTCCCATATTAATCTTCCCAGCGTAATCTATGCAGCTGTCCTTCTAGTTTCATGTGGTCAAAATTGTTCTGCCTGAGCGCTTCATACAGGACAATGGCAACAGAATTCGACAGATTGAGGGAACGTGTCTCCCCAATCATAGGTATTCTGATGCAGGTGTCGGGATTCTCCTTTAAGATTTCCTCCGGTATGCCGGCACTCTCCTTGCCAAACATGATATAGCAGTCCGGCTCAAACTTTGCATCCGAGTACACATGGCGTCCCTTTGTTGTGGCATAATAGATTTTTGCACCGGGATTTTTCTTACAAAAGTCCTCCCAGTCCACATAGGTTGTCACGTCCAAATCCTTCCAGTAATCCATGCCGGCCCTCTTAAGTGCCTTGTCTGATATGGAAAAACCAAGAGGCTCTATAAGATGAAGCCTTGTGCCTGTAGCATAACAGGTACGTCCTATATTCCCTGTATTGGCAGGGATTTCAGGCTCATATAATACAATATTAAGGTTTGCCATTACTTTTTCTCCCGAAGCTCTGTAATAAACTGCTCGATTCTATCCAGAGCGATTCTTAAATTATCTATTGAATATGCATAGGATATTCTGACAAAGCCCTCTCCTGATGCACCAAATGCTGTGCCCGGTACCACTGCAACCTTCTTACTCTTGAGCAGCTGGTTTGCGAACTCATCAGATGTCATTCCAAATTCCTTTATGCAAGGGAAAGCGTAAAATGCTCCAAAAGGCTCAAAACAATCAAGTCCCATCTCCTTGAAGCGGTGAAGCAGATAGCGTCTTCTCTGGTTGTACTGCTCACGCATCATCTCCACATCAGCATCACCATTTTTAAGTGCCTCAACAGCAGCATACTGGCTGGTCGTAGGTGCACACATGATGGCAAACTGGTGAATCTTTAACATCTGTTTTATTACTTCCTTTGGACCGCAGGCATAGCCCAGTCTCCAGCCTGTCATGGCGTGGGATTTAGAAAATCCATTAATCAGGATTGTTCTCTCCTTCATGCCTGGGAGGGAAGCGATTGATACATGACCTTCATTTTCCAGATATGTAAGCTCAGAATATATCTCATCACTGAGGACAAACAAATCGTTTTCTATTACAACCTCTGCGATTGCCTCTAAATCCTTTCTCTCCATAATAGCGCCTGTTGGGTTATTAGGGAAAGGCATAATCAGAATCTTGCTCTTTGGTGTGATTGCAGCCTTAAGTTCATCTGCTGTCAGCCTGAACTCATTTTCAGCCTTAAGCTCAAGTGATACAGGAGTTCCATTTGCAAGAACTGTACATGGCACATATGACACATAGCTTGGCTGTGGAATGATAACCTCATCCCCAGGGTCAAGCATGGCACGGAGTGCCACATCAATTGCCTCACTGCCTCCTACTGTGACAAACATCTCTCCGTTGTAGTCATAGTCTAAATCGTATTTTCTATTTAGAAACTTTGCTATCTCAATCTTTAATTCCTTGAGTCCTGCATTGGATGTATAGAAGGTCTTGCCCTTTTCCAGGGAATATATGCCCTCGTCTCTTATATGCCATGGGGTATCAAAATCCGGCTCACCAACACCGAGAGAGATAGCGTCCTCCATCTCGCTTACGATGTCAAAAAACTTACGGATACCTGATGGCTGAATCTCTGTTATTGTTTTTGAAAGTGGATTTCTCATTAGCCCATCATTATCCTTTCGTCTTTTGTAGGTGCTGTCATGACTGTTCCATGATCCTTATACTTCTTTAATATGAAGTTTGTCTTTGTAGAAAGAACCTGATCCAGTGTAGAAAGCTTATTTGTCACAAATGAAGATACCTCTCTAAGGGTTTTTCCCTCAAGAGTAACCATCAGGTCGAAGCCTCCTGAGATTAAATAAACTGAGTTTACCTCTGGATAGTTGTAGATTCTCTCTGCGATATTGTCAAAGCCCATGCCCCGCTGAGGTGTCACTCTGACCTCTATCATGGCTGATACCTTCTCTATGCCTACTTTATCCCAGTCGATAAGTGTGTGGTAGCCGCAGATGATATTCTCCTTTTCCATTGCCTCAAGCTCGTTTGCTACAGTTACCTCGTCAACTCCAAGCATAATTGCAAGCTCTTTTAAATCTATTCTGCTGTTTTTCTCTATAAAAGTAAGAATTTTTTCTCTCATATTTGTCACCTTTCATTTAAACACTTTGTAGATTTCATCCGTCTGGGCAGTTTCCAGAAATCTTCTTTCCTCTCCCTGTATGAGCACCCTGTCGTTGCTGTCTGACGCAGCTCCGATTATGGCAGCCATACCTCCTGCTCCTGTAATCTCCCGCACAATTTTATTGCCATCCTTTGATGCAATAAGCAGGCATCCCTGCGACATGAGCTTATAAGGATTTATGTCAAAAAATTCACTGATTTCTACTGTTTCCTGACGAATAGGAATCTTTTTTAAATCTATATCCAGTCCGACACCGGCTGCTTCTGCCATCTCCCAAAGAGCAGCGAATATTCCGCCCTCTGACACAGATAGCATTGCGTCTGCGCCAGACTGTACGGCGACTGCGGCCTCCGAGATAATCGGAAGATACTCGATATATTTTTTCGCCTTGTCTATAAAAGGAATGCTGTACTTTTTCTTAAGCTCCTCTTCCCTCTCGATTGCAAGCAGAGCACTGCCCTCAAGTCCTGCATAGTTTACTGCAATTATATCCATGCCCGCTGCAAGCTTAGATGGAAATGTATGCCTGTCTCCCGGCTTTCCTATGCAGGTACAGGTTACCACAAAGGTCTTGCAGGCTCTTGTAACTACAGAATCAACCTGCATGAGCTTAACCCCTGTCTTGCTGCAGGCTTTATCTAAGGCCTTGACCAGTTCCCTGAAATCCGCCTCGTTGACAAGTGTTGGTATCATGACAGACACTGTCAGTCCAACAGGTATTGCTCCTGTCTGTGCCACTGCGTTTACTGCCCTGCATACAGCAATCATTGCAAAACTGTCCTTATCCCTGATATCCAAATCAAAGCTTTTAGAGACAGCCACAGCATTGCTTGTGACAGCAAAGTCCTCGCCTACATTCGCGGCTTTTATACAATCATCATTTTCGCTATGAAGTTGTCTGAGTACAGAGCGCTTATATATAGACTCTGATATTTTTCCATTCTTCATATGTCTATCCTTATTTCATCATTGTGCATACAGATATAACAACAGCTTCACTGCCTATTACCATATCTCCACACACAAATACTATAAACTGCATTTTCCCTTCATATTCCTATATACAAGTATAAGGCTGACTCCGTTTAGCCGGAGCAGCCTGTATTTATTAACCCTGTGTTGAACCACCAGACTCACCTGTGCTTGTTCCACCATTGCCTGTACTTCCGGAATCCGGAGTGGTTGGCCCAGTTGGTGTAGTTGGTTCTGTTGGTGTAGTTGGTTCTGTTGGTGTAGTTGGTGTAGTTGGTGTAGTCGGTTGTGTTGGTGTAGCCGGTGTTGTCGTATCAGCTGGAGTACTTGGAGTTACAGTAGTATCTGTAACTGCCGGAGCCACTGTCTCTGTAGCTGTAGTATCCACAGTTGCTGCCGCTCCTGATGATGCCTGTGCACAAAGTGCCTTGACTGTTGCATCATCCTGGGCTGCTGCCGCTGCCTGAATCTGCGCTAACAATGCCGGATCCATTCCCATGGTTCCTATTGTAACCTTCTTTGGTGAAGACTTGTAAGTACTGTGGTTAAACTTCTCGTTGCTCTGCTCCACCCCACCAACTGTGACTACCTTGTAAAGCTCAGCTACAATTCCCTTGTGAGCCGACTGTGTAGTGCTGTAGGTTCCTGCTGCTATAGCGCCATCATAGGAATACTCTATAGCCGGGTCTTCCTCTGACAGTGTAACGCTGTTAAATGATACCTCTCTGCCAGCATCTCTGGTCTCTTTTCCGTAGACTACGAAGGTTATAATACCGCCACTGCAGTATCCCTCGATATATATTGGTGTATCATAATTGTTTACAAATCTGAAGTCCTTATAGGTTCCTGCTATGGCTGCATCAGATGAAGCCGGCACATAGTTTACTATCATTGAGTGATTGTATCTCATGCTTACTTCAAGCTCTGCCCTGATTACTGCATTGTAAAGTGTGGTTGCCACCTGGCATACGCCACCGCCGACAGACTCAACAACCTGACCATTTTCATAGGCTCCTGCCATCTCATAGCCGTTTGACGCATCAATTGGACTGATTGCTGTATATGTTGAAAATTCCTCGCCTGGGAATAAAACTGTACCATTAATCAGGCTGCAGGCATTCTTTACATTTGCTGAACGTCCTGCTGAGGAGGTGCTGAAATCAGTAGAGTATTTTCCAAGTACATCCTTAATACTCTTTAAGTCTTCCTCGCTGCCCTCAGGCTCAACTGTATTGACAACCAGGTCAATCTCATTGTTGTCCTCGCTCCAGTCATTTGCGATAAAATCATTTATAGCATAGACAGAATTGACGATGTCAACCTCCTGTCCTTCTTTTCCTTTTACATATTCAAAGCCATCCTCTGTCTTTACAACTGTGTTGTTCTCTGCCTGAATACTAATCTCGTCACTGTTGTTGTAGAGATACATGGCTGTCTTCTGCTTATCCACACTAAGGTGCATGCTCACTGTAATCTGCTCAGACTTTAAATCAGTGACATCCTTAAATCTGGTAATCAGGTTTCCTGTATTTCCAATCGCAAGAGCTTCCTCAACTGCTGCGTCCACATCTGCTGTTATGCTCATGTCCTCAGCAGTGGCACTTATGCTTCCTACATCTGTCTTTAAGACAAATGTGGCTTTGTTCAAGCCATTTACATATTCATTTACAGCCTCTGTTGCATCCGCCTTGCTCATTCCGCCAACATCGACTGCGCCGATATTAACTCCCTCGGATATAAGTGCTTTGTTCAGATTAGCCGCCTTTGTCTCCTCATTACCAGCAAAAAGTGCTATGGACATAGCAGCCATTCCCAAGCCAACAGCAATCTTCTTCAAATTCTTCATTATGCTATCCTCTTTTACCTATTTTAATTACGCATAGCCACATCTAGCTTCATATTTTAACATAATTGTTTGATTTTTCAAGAAAGAATACTAAACAACAAAGGCTGAAACTAAAGTGGTCACAACCATTGCCACTACAACAATTAGCACAATTGCAGTTATTAATTTCTGGTTTTTTCTGTTATTAAAATTATACATACTATTCACCTCGTCATAAAAATACGATATACTATAGGTAGTTTTTCACAGAAAGGACCCATAGTATCATGCCATTTTTTACTATAATTTTTGTCTTATTTCTTATATTTATTGGCTTCCGCTTCAAAAAAACCAATGCTGACCAGGACACAATCAACGAAAAGTTCTGGGAGCGCGAGCACGAAGCAAATGCCACCCGCAGGAAAGATATAAGCAATCTCAATTATATTACCATACCTGAGGATTTATTTCCATTCAATCTTAATACGGATGTTGAAAACTCACTTTCTGCCCTAAAAGGCAAAAAAATGCTGAATCTCACAGGTAAAACCAACACAGATATCAAGCTAGAGTATGGCATGCAGAATCTGGAAGAATTGTCACAGTATGACGACAACTTCACTGAATTTGTAAGGCTTGTACCACTCTACTGCGACGAGTTAGTTGCAAATAACCAGAGAGACTCCGCAAAAAAAGCTCTGGAATTTGCCGTGAATAATCACGCTGACTCCAA
>URLU01000093.1 GCA_900548765.1 uncultured Lachnobacterium sp. | reverse complement strand
TGAAAAACAACTGTAATCGTATTGGGTATAATATCAGCCAGCTCCTTTTTCGTGCTGTGGTATAGGAAATGGGCATTGAGCCATTCTTTAATTTGTGATATTTACATCTATGATACTGCCAGTTGTAGGATTGCCAGCTGCTGGCTCCTCGCCGATTACATCAAGATAAAACATCGTATAAGTCTGAATCATGTAAGGCTCAACCCATAGATAGCCGATTCCAAAAGACAGAACCACTAGAAACCACATACCGGCAAAGCTTAAGTAGATATAGAGGAGTCTGCCCTTGTTCCCCTTCATCAGCCCGACAGCCTTTTTAAAGCACTGCATAATGCTCAAATCCTCATTGTCAAGCATTACGAAAAACACCAGTGAAAATATGATGTTTATAAAAACTGAAAGCGCAAGTGAAAGAACTAATAGGCCTGATATAATTGGGATATTAGCAACAGTTAAATCGCAGAAAAAATAAACATACAAGGCTGGCAACATTCCAATCAATGAAAAAGCAAAGACCAGAAGATAGCCAAGAATATATCTGTCTGTGCGGCTCTTAAAGCAGCAGAATACATCTGACACAGTACATTCCTTTTTGCGGGCGATAGACAGATGGATACGGAAAAGTCCGATTTGCAGTACTCCCGAGAGAATTGCAATCAGAAACTCTGCGATATAATAAATTATGTAGTTTGTAGTTGGGGTGGCAGCTCCATTCACCAGCCCCGAAAATGGGATTTCGATAACGGTGCCCAGAAGCATTACGATAACGAAAGCTCCCATGGTTATTCTGTAATTGCCGATGAGATTTCCTCTGGCGGCAGTTTTTAATTGTCTGCATGTCTTCATGTCTGATATAACTCCTTTTTGACGTCTCTGTTTTTTGACAAACCAAGCACTTAAAGCTTATACTGTATTCATCATAGATAATGGAGCAGAATATGAAACCAGAACCACAGATGAATAGATATTTTTATATCGCAGGCTGGATACTTATGGCTCTTTTTGCCATGGGCGCTGCGGTCATACATATAAAGGGTAAAACCATACTTAACTATGTGCCGCCCTGTATGTTTCACAGAGTCACGGGCTATTATTGTCCGGGCTGCGGTGGAACACGGGCTGTATTTGCATTTTTCAGAGGCGACATAGTCAGAGCCTTTAAATTTCATCCCTTTGTACCATACACCTTTATACTTGGCGGCTGGTTTATGCTGTCACAGACTATACAGAGATTGTCAGGGGACAGGATTAAAATCGGAATGAACTTCAGGATAGTATACCTTTGGATAGCACTTGGAATAATTGCTCTAAACTGGATTATAAAAAATATGTTTATACTAGTATGCTGAATTCATCTCCTGGATTAATTCAGAGTAGTCTATTCCGGTCATTTGTGAATAAGCATTTAATATTCCTTCAAAGCTTCCATACTCTCTGAGCAGTGTGATTATTGAAAAAGCATATATAATAGTAGTGAATGCAATACCGGCTATACCCAGCCAGAATGCCAGCTTACTCTTTGAGTTTAAGCTTGTTTCTCCACCCTTTGACAAGAGGGCAAAGATGACAGCCAGGGCTCCTGATGGAATCGAAAAATAAATACAGGTACAGGTTGCGATTGATATAACAGCCAGGACAAGTGCCGCTGTTTCAAACGCATGTGATCTTTTATCTAGCATAATTACCTCCTAACAAGTTGATTTTATTGTATCACTTCATATATAATACGAAAAGAAAATCTTTATAAAATCGAAAGGAAAATATAATGGATATAATTGCAGCAATTGCCGAAGAGCTAGGCATTAAAAGAAGTCAGGTTGAAGCTACAGTCCAGCTTATAGATGAGGGAAACACAATTCCTTTTATCGCCAGATACCGTAAGGAAAAAACTGGAGCTTTGAATGATGAGGTGCTTCGTAACCTTTTTGACAGACTTACATATCTTAGAAACCTTGAGGACAAAAAGCAGACAGTACTTGCCAGCATAGAGGAGCAGGGTAAACTCACAGAGGAGCTTAAGGCTCAGATTCTGGCAGCCCAGACCCAGGTGGCAGTAGATGATTTATACAGACCATACCGGCCAAAGAGGAGAACCAGGGCAACTATTGCTAAGGAAAAAGGACTTGAACCACTGGCAGCCATCATTATGGAGCAGGGAGCGGCTGACATTGCAAAAGAGGCAGAAGCATTTGTAAATCCTGAAAAGGAAGTCAACACTGTTTTGGAGGCAATTGCAGGAGCAAAGGATATAATCGCAGAAATGATATCGGATGAGGCAGATTACAGAACCAAAATCCGTGAGACGACTATGCAGAAGGGACATCTGGTATCAACCGCCAAGGACCCTGAAGCAGAGTCCGTGTATGAGATGTACTATGAGTATGATGAGGCACTTTCAAAGGCAGCAGGACACAGAATCCTTGCCTTAAACAGAGGAGAAAAGGAAAAGATTCTCGCTGTCAAAATTGAAGCTCCGACAGAGGATATAATCAGATACCTTGAGAAAAAAATCATAACAGGAGACAATCCACAGACTACTGCTCTTTTAAAGGAGACCATAGAGGATGCATATGACAGACTGATTGCGCCGGCAATAGAGCGTGAAATCAGGAATGACCTGTCGGAAAAGGCAGAGGATGGTGCAATCAAGGTGTTTGGCAAGAACCTCGAGCAGCTTCTCATGCAGCCTCCAATTGCAGGGCAGGTAGTACTTGGCTGGGACCCGGCTTTTCGAACCGGCTGTAAAATCTCTGTTGTAGACCCGACAGGAAAAGTATTAGATACTACAGTTATTTATCCTACAGCACCACAGAATAAGGTTGAGGAGGCTAAGGCAGTACTTAAAAAGCTTATATCAAAATACCATGTTACCCTTATTTCCCTTGGAAACGGAACAGCCTCACGAGAATCAGAGCAGGTTATCGTTGAGCTTTTAAAGGAGATTCCGGTGCCTGTCCAGTACATTATCGTAAATGAGGCGGGAGCATCGGTATATTCAGCCAGCAAGCTTGCCACAGAGGAGTTCCCTAATTTTGATGTGGGACAGAGAAGTGCCACATCTATGGCGCGACGTCTTCAGGATCCGCTGGCAGAGCTGGTAAAGATTGATCCAAAATCAATCGGAGTAGGTCAGTACCAGCATGATATGAACCAGAAAAAGCTCTCAGACGCATTGGGCGGAGTCGTAGAGGACTGTGTAAATAAGGTTGGAGTCGATTTGAACACAGCCTCAGTATCTCTCCTTGAGTATATTTCAGGTATATCAAAGACCATAGCCAAAAATATCGTAGACTACAGAGAGACAAACGGACAGTTTAAGTCCCGTTCAGAGCTTCTTAAAGTAGCCAAGCTTGGACCAAAGGCATATGAGCAGTGTGCTGGCTTCATGAGAATTACAGGTGGCAGAAATCCCCTTGACGGAACAGGCGTACATCCGGAGTCCTATGCAGCAGCCAAGGCTGTCTTGGAGAAGCTGGGCTATACAATGGATGATGTGGCAGCCAGAAATGTATCCGATATTTCTAAAAAGATAAGCGATTACAAGGCACTTGCAGACGAGGTGGGTCTTGGAGAACTCACACTGAGAGACATTGTCAAAGAGCTTGAAAAGCCGGCAAGAGATCCAAGAGAGGACATGCCTAAGCCAATTTTAAGAAGTGATGTACTGGAGATGAAGGACTTAAAGCCGGGAATGGTATTAAAGGGAACTGTCAGAAATGTAATAGATTTTGGATGCTTTGTGGATATAGGAGTACATCAGGATGGTCTGGTGCATATCTCAGAGATTTGTGACAGATTTATCAAACATCCTCTTGAAGCAGTAAGCGTTGGAGATATTGTGGATGTACAGGTCTTAAGTGTGGACTTAAAGAAGCAGAGAATACAGCTCACCATGAAGATTGGTACAGGTGAGGCAGGAGCCCAAAAGGATAAGGAGCCTGAAAAAAAGGCACCGGAGAAGAAAAACTCAAATGCTTCCCGCAGGAATGACAACCGCAAGCCGGAAAATAAAAAGAACGCAGGAAGTAAAGAGCGTAACTTCAAGAAAGGCAACAGCTTCTTTGATGGTATTGTAATTAAATAACATATATGATGAAGTCGGGAGAGGATGAGATGTTTTTAGGAGAATTGCGAGCTGGGGCAAAAGTGAATTTGGTTATGGTGAAGAACTTTAAAGCGTATGAGGTGTCTACATCAGTTGCTGGAGTGTCGTATGAAATGCCTAACATGGTTCTTTTAGCCCCATTTGAATATAAGGGGAGTATTTTGGAGTTTTCTAATCCTGTGTTTGAAAATGTGACCTTCCAATTATATTCAGACGATGCAAATGGAAACAGAGTTGGCTGGCTGGGTGTTGATGTAAAACTCCAGAATTATAAGGGGCATACATACTATGTAGTTACTGCCCCTGTATATGGTAGTGTTTCAAAACCGAGTGACCGCAGACATCATGCAAGGGTTGAAGTAGGAATGAGGGGAACTCTCATTGTACAGGAGCCGGATCAAAAGCATGAAATTGAAGTCTGTGATATAAGTGCAGAAGGGATTTCTTTCATTTGTGAAGACGATATGGCATTGATAAACAGGATGTGCAACATCAACTTCTCAGAATGTATAAATGGGGAAAACTATGATCTGGCTATAGAATGTCAGTGTGTGCGGAAAACGGAAAAGGGAAACAAGTATTTTTATGGCTGTAGAGTGAATGAACAGTCGCGGCTTGGACTGACATATATTTACATTAAGAAAATAATGTCAAAAAATTAACAAAAAATAGTTGACATTTGATGTGACCATGCATACAATAGCATTGTAAATGAACAAGGAATTCTTCGGGGCAGGGTGATATTCCAAGGAATAGATTCCCGACCGACGGTGATTGAGCAATCAAAAGTCCGTGAACTGTCTACGAGATATAGGCAGCCGATTCGGTGCAAATCCGAAACCGACAGTATAGTCTGGATGAGAGAAGATGAGTTATCAAAACAACAATTAAGCTGTTTGCTGCAAGTAGCATTTAGGATGCAAAAGCAATAAACCAATGATAATGATTTAAAGCCCTGAATGAGTAGTCATTCGGGGCTTTTTTGCAGTGTGCAAATCTCCTAGAATTCCGACACAAATATTTTTCATTAAAGGAGAACGAAAATGGACAACACAAACACAGTAGCCAAGAAAAAGGAACTATTCACCACCAGATTTATTGCAGGAACAGCAATGCTTTCAGCGCTGGCATTTGTGCTTCAGTACTTTGAGATTGTCATTCCAATCATGCCTGGCTTTATCAAATTTGATTTTTCTGACCTGCCAGCACTTATCGGAGCATTTGCATATGGACCACTTGCAGGAGTCCTGATTGAGCTTGTCAAAAACATCATCCACTGTGCAGTATCACAGTCAGCTACAGTTGGAGAGCTTTCAAATTTCATCCTTGGAGCAGTATTCGCAGGAACAGCAGGATTTATCTATAAGCAGAAAAAAACAAAGAAGATGGCACTTATCGGAGCAGTGGCAGGAGCTGTACTTATGGGAATTATCAGCATCCCATCAAACTACTTTGTAGTTTACCCATTCTACTACAAAGCATATATGCCGGAAGAGGTAGTACTCAGCATGTATCAGGCAATCCTTCCATCAATGAAAAGTGTGCTTCAGTGCTTATTTGTATTCAACCTCCCATTCACAATCGTAAAGGGACTTATATCGGCAGTAATTACAATGTTAATCTACAAACCACTTTCAATAGTTTTAAAGGGAAGACACTAATACACAACTTGTCTTTCATTTCTCCAATTTGGGGCGCAAATATGCGCCCCTTTTATATACCAAAGTATGCAATACAAGCTGCCGGTGGCAGGTTTTATGTATTTTATTTTGTACAAAAGTATGGTAAAATGTATTGTAAATGTACAATATAAAATTTTAGTTAAAGTGCTAAGTAGGTGTTAAGATGAAAAATAAAGTGAAGATTTTTCAGATGATAATTATTGTGGCAATGTTATTAGGTGCATGTGGCACAAATAATCAAAAGGCAGATGAAAAAAATGAAACCACATATCAAAGCGATAATGTGGAAGATAAATATGACAGCAAAGTGGATAAAAACGAAACTGCACATGAATGTACAGAAATCGAAAGTCCATACAAGACACTTCCGTATACTGAAGATTCTGAAATGGAAGGTACTTTTCTAAAATAGGTAATTTAAGGGAAAGGGGCGATTTAACGTCTCTTTTCTTTTATATTAGAAAATGTTATAATGACCAAAAACAAGAAATACGGAGAACCAAACGTGAAAACAGAATTTGACATCAAACTAACAGAAAAGGACTTATATTCCTTCAACATCTACCAGACCTACCACGGCATCCATGGCATATTTTCAATCCTGATTGCCGCACTTGTGTTTGTTATGGCAGGAGTGAGTGCTAAAAACGGAGAAATCGGCTATACAATTTTATATATAGCCATCGGCATTTTACTTTTAGTATATGTTCCGGCATCCTTAAAGCTCAGGGTTAAGCAGACCATGAAGACCAACAAGGTCATATCAGGAGTACTTCATTATGAAGTCACAGAGGAGTTTGTAAAGGTGACATCTGGTGAGGAGTCCGGAGAGCTTCCATGGAATCTGGTATATCAGATACTTGAGCGCAAAGACAGCATATTTATTTACAGCAACAGGGTAAACGCATATATCCTGCCAAAGAACCAGATGGAGGATAATGGCGCAGCTTTCATGGAGATAGCCAGAAAATCCCTTGACAGCTACAGGGTAAAATCCAAATAATCAAAACAAACCAGAAAAAGGAAAACATAATGGCAGAAATAAGAGTTATAGAAAGCTATTCGCCGGAGGAGACAAGTGCCCTTGGCAGAGAGCTTGGAGCAAACGCAAAGCCGGGAGAGGTGTATACATTAATTGGAGATTTGGGAGTGGGCAAAACCGTGCTCACACAGGGAATCGCAGACGGACTTGGAATCACTGAGCCTATTTGCAGTCCTACCTTTACCATAGTACAGGTTTATGAGGAGGGCAGACTGCCTTTTTACCATTTTGATGTATACAGGATTGGCGATATAGAGGAAATGGACGAGATAGGTTATGAGGACTATTTCTACGGAGATGGTCTGTGCATGATAGAGTGGGCAAATCTCATAGAGGAGATACTTCCTGATAACTACAAGGAAATAACCATAGAAAAAGACTTGGAAAAAGGCTTTGACTACAGAAAAATAACAATAAAAGAGGTTTAATAGATTATGAAAATACTTGCACTTGACAGCTCAGGACTTGTTGCGTCTGTAGCTGTTGTTGAAGATGACAATTTGCTTGGTGAGTACACCATTAATTATAAAAAGACACATTCACAGACCCTGCTTCCAATGCTGGATGAAGTGGCAAAAATGATAGAGCTTGATATGAAAACTATTGATGTGATTGCAGTTTCCGCAGGACCGGGCTCTTTTACAGGACTTCGTATAGGCTCAGCTACAGCCAAGGGCCTGGCTCTGGCACTGGATAAAAAGATAGTCTCTGTGCCTACAGTTGACGCTTTGGCATACAATCTCTGGGGCAGCGATGCAGTTATCTGCCCACTTATGGATGCCAGAAGAAATCAGGTATACACAGGACTTTACCAGTTTGAAAATGGGGAAATGCAGACGATTGAGTCTCAGTGCGTAGTCATGATAGATGAAATAGTTGAGAAAATAAATGCCCTTGGCAGAACCGTAGTGTTTTTAGGAGACGGTGTGCCTGTATTTAAGGATTATCTTGAGGAAAATCTAAGTGTAGACCATAGGTACGCACCGGCTTCCATGAACAAGCAGAGGGCAGCCAGCGTTGCCTGTCTTGGAGCCCTTCTTGCAAAGGCAGGAAAGGCAGAGGAAGCCAGAGACCACAAGCCGGAGTATCTCAGAGTGTCTCAGGCAGAGAGAGAACGTCAGGAAAAAGAAAGAGATTTCAAAATATGTTAATCAGACAGATGAAATCAGAGGATGTTTTTCAGGCTGCGGAGATAGAGAAAAAGAGTTTTTCAATGCCTTGGAGTCCGGAGGGCTTTAAAGGAGCACTGGCATATGAGGACAATATTATTCTTGTGGCAGAGGAAGAGGGCAGGATTGCAGGCTATGCCTGTGTCTATGTGTCATTTGATGAGGGCGAGCTTACCAATATAGCGGTTGAGCCTGAATACAGGGGCAGAGGCATTGGCCTTATGCTTATGAAGGAGTTAAAGCACAGGGCAGAGGATAAGTCAGTTTCTAAAATTGTGCTGGAAGTTCGCATTTCCAATGCCACAGCAATTTCTCTGTATGAGAAGTGCGGTTTCAAAAATCTTGGAACCCGGAAAAATTTTTATGAACAGCCTGTGGAGGATGCTTATATCATGGCATGGCAGGCGGAGGAAATATAGATGTTAGACGTATGTTTACTTGGAACAGCCGGCATGATGCCACTGCCAAACA
>URLU01000092.1 GCA_900548765.1 uncultured Lachnobacterium sp. | reverse complement strand
ATTGCATTTTATCACTGGTAAAAAGTGCATTACTTCACTATTATGTGCACTTTTAAATAAAAACAAGATACAAAATGCTGTTGTAAGGCCTGAAAGCAGAACATATATCCATGTCCACATTCCCCAGCCTGCCACATTAAGTCCTCTCAATGCACCTTTATTTAGAAATATACATATTACTGTCAAAGCTGTAACCGCAAAGGCTGCGCCTATAGCCGGCTTACTCTTTCTGATTCCTTTTTTTGCCAGCACTGGTGCTAGGGCTATCAATAATGTTGCTATACATATGTAAACTAATCCTGTCATGGTGTTTCCTCTACTTATCTATATTTTATTCAGGCTTCATCATGGAATTTTAAACTGCACGACAAACAGCATCAGCCTCTCTTGTTATCCGGATGTATGGCTGCCAGCCTGACCTGCCATCGGCGGCTTTTTGTGGATGCCTGGCAACGCAAAAACCCCGGGATATTCTCCGGGGTCGTTACTCTAATTTGCTGTGTTGTCGGCTGCTGTATCATCTGCGGTTATACTATCCGATGCTGTGTCGTCTGCCGCTTCATCTGCAGTTACACTGTCCGATGCTGTATCGTCTACCACAGTCTCCACAAAATCGGTACTGACATATCCTGTCTGGTCATTGTATGTAACCTGCGCCCATCCGTTTTCCTCGCTGATAAGCACCATCTCTGCTCCTGCTTCAACAGTTGTAAGGATTTCCGCATCTGTGCTTGCCTCTGCTCTTAAATTAACATTGGCAGTTGCCCTGACATGAACTTCTTCAACCGGCTCCTCCACTGGCTGTGGTACAACATAGGTCGGTGTCTCTGTCTCCTGTTCCTGCTGCTGAGCCTCCTGAAGCTGCTTTAACTCTTCCTCAAGCTTAGCCTGCTTTCTGTGTGACGATATGGTCACTGCCACTGCTGCTATTATTGCTACAAGTGCCAGACACATTACTGCAAATATGATTCTGGCTATTATTACGTCTTTTCTATGGCTTGGTTTCATTTTTATCCCCTTGGCTTTCTACTATGTATCTATTTATATGTTTATTCAGCACCCCATATATTCGCAAAAAGGCATAATTCTTATGCCATTCAGCTGTTTCACAGCTGATTTTTGCTCATATTTGGACGGTGGCTCTAACTGAATAGATTATACCTAAATTCACCAAATGTTACAAGGGATTAAACAGTAGAAATTTTATCCAGTATTCCAGTGACATGAGCTATTGTCACACCATAGTTAGTCATAGGCACATTTTTAGCCTTCGCACTGTCTATTCTCGACAGCACATACTTCCTGTTAAACATGCAGGCTCCGCACTGTATGATTAGGTCATAGCCACTTGGGTCTTCCGGGAAATCAGTTCCACTGACCAAATCAATCGTCAAGCCCTGTCCCACTCTTTTTCTCAGCATATTAGGGATTTTAACCCTGCCTATATCCTCTGCCAGCGGAGCATGAGTGCAGCACTCAGCTATAAGCACCTTAGAATCCTCGGTCAGCTTATCAATTGCTTTTGCCCCTTGCATATAATATGGCAGGTCTCCCTTATAAGCCGCAAGAAGCACTGAAAAGGATGTAAGCATGCTTTCCTCCGGCTTATTTTTGTATACATAATCAAAGACCTGAGAGTCTGTGATAATAAGCTTTGGTGGCTCTGTAAGCCTGGTCAGTACATCTGTAAGCTTATCAGTGGTGACACTCATAACCAGACACTTTTTGTCTAAAAGCTCTCTTAGGGTCTGCACCTGCGGTAGGATAAGCCTGCCCTTTGGGGCCTGTATATCCTGTGGCATTACAAGCAAAACCAAATCGCCATCAGATACTAAATCACCTGTTATAAAGTCTGCACCATAATTTTCCGGTAACATTCTGGTAAGGGCAGCCTTAATTTGTTTAATCTGCTCATTGTCACTAAGCCCTGCGCTCTTAGTCTTATTTCCTATATTTTCATCATCTTCCTTGTCTTTTGAAACCTCACAGCGGCTTAATATTTGGGCACAGGACATAAGCACCACATCATTTCCGGTGGCTTTTCTTATGTCATCCGCCAGAAGCCGGCTTTCCTCTGGATACTGGTCAGTCTTGTTCACCACATACAGTACTGGTGTCTTCTTTTCCTTAAAATACTTATCCCACTTAAGTTCAGTCTCAATTGTCTTAGGAGTCTCATTTCCTGCAACTACAATAATTGCAATATCTGTTTTTTCTGCAGCAAGAATGGTCTTCTCCTCCCTTGCTGCACCAAGCTCAGTCTCATCATCAAAGCCTGCGGTGTCGATTATGACACAGGCGCCAAGCGGATTAATCTCCATCGGCTTGTATACAGGGTCAGTTGTAGTTCCTGCCACATCCGCAACGATTGACACATTCTGCCCTGTGAAAGCATTGATAAACGAAGACTTGCCACTATTTGTCTTGCCAAATATGCCTATATGCAGTCTGTTGCTGCTTGGTGTCTCATTGAGTGTTGCCATCTCGTTTCATCTCCCTTGTTATATCCAATATCCGAAGTTCGCAAAATAGTTGACTATTTTATCACAATATCTCCCTATTATCCTATTATTTAGAAACGGAAATCACGCATTCCATCTGCAATATCATGGATATGGTCGTAGCAGGTCTGCTTAACCTTTGGATTAGTAATTTTCTCCAGTTCACGCTCAATAAGCTTCATGCCGGCCTCTCTTGTCTCAGGGGCAGCATAATCCTCCAGATACTCCTTCAAGGTCATAAGTGCATTTGGATGACAGCAGTTTAATATCTGCATGCTCTTGCAAAGTGCCATAAATCTGTCACCGGTTCTGCCCTCTCTGTAGCAGGCTGTACAGAATGATGGAATATAGTCCATGTCAATAAGCCACTTTACGATTTCATCCAAAGTACGATTATCGTTTACATCAAACTGCGATGTGTCCTCATCCCTGTTTACATGCTCTCTGTCCTCATCCTCAGCATAGCCGCCTACAGATGTTCTTGAACCGCCTGATATCTGGGAAATACCAAGCTCAAGCACTCTTTCCCTTACCTTCTGTGATTCTCTGGTTGAGATAATCATTCCTGTGTATGGTACAGCGACACGGATAAGAGCAACGATTTTTTCAAAAATATCATCAGAGATTCCGTTGTCAAACTCGTCCGGGTTGATGTCATCAGCAGGACGTACTCGTGGCACACTGATTGTATGTGGTCCAACTCCGTGAACAGCCTCAAGGTGCTCTGCATGCATGAGGATTCCTGCAAACTCATATCTGTACTGCTCAAGTCCGAAAAGCACTCCAAGTCCTACATCATCAATTCCACCCTCCATGGCTCTGTCCATAGCCTCTGTATGCCATGCATAGTCATGCTTCGGTCCTGTTGGATGAAGCTGTTCATAACTCTCCCTGTTGTAAGTCTCCTGGAATAAAATATATGTACCGATTCCTGCTTCCTTTAGCTTTCTGTAATCCTCAACCGTAGTTGCAGCGATGTTTACATTCACACGTCTGATTGCACCGTTTTTGTGCTGGATGCTGTAAATTGTCTTGATACTCTCAAGTATGTACTCAAGAGGGTTGTTTACAGGATCCTCACCAGCCTCAATAGCAAGTCTCTTGTGTCCCATGTCCTGAAGGGCGATTACCTCCTGACGGATTTCCTCCTGAGTCAGCTTCTTTCTTGGGATATGCTTATTTTTTGCATGATATGGGCAGTAAACGCATCCATTTACACAATAATTAGACAGATAAAGTGGTGCAAAAAGCACGATTCTGTTTCCGTAATAATCCTTCTTTATCTGACGTGCTAACTCATATACCTCATTTAATTTCTCCTCATTTTCACAGGCTAAAAGCACTGATGCTTCACGATGGGTAAGTCCCTTTCTTTCCTTCGCTTTAGCGATAATTGCATCGATAACTTCTATGTTATCTTTGTTTGCATCTGCATATGCCAGTGTCTCTCTTATCTCCTCATCTGAGATAAATTCATCTGCTTTTAATGATTTTACGTTGTACATTTTTCTCCTCTTTCCTATATGTATGTATTTTTTTATCAATCTTATTATGTATTTTGTTTCTGCCTATCAAATCCGCCCTTATTTTCACCTAATCTATATCTGATTCCACAGTGCAGATTACAGGTCTGATATATAATTGCCCTCATATTTCTCTGTAAAATAATTCTATGCCAGGTCTGTTTCATATCCTTTATGCTGGAAAATTATTTCATTATGCAGTCTCCTCTGTCCACAGGAATATCATATCCTATTTTCCTCATCCTGCCCTGTAAACAGCTCCTGCACTCTGCTGCCTCATCACCTGTACAGATCTTGTTGTCATACAGTTCGTACTTTTTTCTCACACTGACTGGTGACAGGTTGGGCATCACTACATTTGCTCCTGCAAGTATGCCCTTTTCCCTGCCCAGTGGGTGTATGGTGCCAAGGGCTGTGGTGGCCGGAAGCAGGACATGGGGATGTATAAGCCTTATTATTGATAAAAGCCTTAGTGTATCTTCAAGTGTCCCTGGCTTTTCATCCTTAAAAGGAGTGGCGTGCTGTGGAATAAATGGTCCGATTCCTACCATGTGCGGCTCAAGCTCTTTTATAAAACGCATATCGCCATACAGGGTCTCCAGAGTCTGCCCCGGTGAGCCCACCATAAAGCCTGCTCCCACCTGATAGCCTATTTCCTTCAAGTCTCTAAGGCACTGCTTTCTGTGCTCAAGCTTCATTTTGGGTGGATGCAGCCTGCTGTAATGGCAGTCGTTTGCCGTCTCATGTCTGAGCAGATATCTGTCTGCCCCGGCTTCAAAATACTTCTGATAGCTCTCTTTTTCCTTTTCTCCTATGGAAATGGTCACAGCACAGTCCGGGTACAGGCTCTTTATCTGAGCTACAAGGCTGCATATCCTGTCATCTGTGTAATAAGGGTCTTCGCCTCCCTGCAGGACAAAGGTTCTGAAACCAAGCTCATAGCCTGCCTGACAGCATTCCATTATCTGTTCATCTGTGAGCCGGTAGCGGTCTGCTCCCCTGTTACTGTGCCGTATACCGCAGTAATAGCAGTCATTTTTGCAATAGTTTGTGAATTCAATAAGGCCTCTAACATACACATTTTTGCCATACACAGAATCCGCCGCTGCTCTGGCAGTCTGGCGTAAATACTCTATATCAGCTTTATCCTCTAGTGTCATCAGCTCTGCAAACTGGTCATAGGATATGTCCTGACTTCTTCTGACATTATCTACAATTTCTGTAATTTTTCCCATTATGTTTCCTCAGTTCCATACACATTTGAGTAAACTGTCTTGGCTGTCATTCCGTCTAATCTGCCAATTCTGCCTGTTACAGTGTTTATCACATCCTGTGGGGCATCTATGGCGATACTTATAATGTTTACATTTCTCTTGTGATATGGGAGACCCATTCTGCCGATTATGTATCTGCTGTTCTCGTGCAAAATCTGATTTAGCACTTCAACTGATTCTGGTTTTTCAACTATTATTCCTATTAAGGCTACCCTTGTTTCCATTTTTTACCTCTTGCTTATTTTTGTATTGCCTGGTTTTTGTACTGCTTGGCTTTCATACTGCTTGATTGGTATTGTTTGCCTGGTACAACTTCGGCTGCATACTAAGGCAAAAAAAGAGCTGTATCTGACGATACAGCTCTAAAACCAGAGGTATTCTGCCCCTGATTCAATAATCATTTCAGCCATATCTTTCACCTCAACTACGTTTTGGTGTCAGAAAGTTAAATTCATTATATCATGTGCTCTTGCACATGATAAGTAATAAAGCTCTTGTTTGTTTTTATGTACAATATTTCCATACATTACTATTTATTTTACATATTTTCCTGCCACAAATTTCTTTTTGGCATATGGGTTTCCCTTTGACGCACTGCTTCTATAATATTTTTCTGCAAGCTCATGGTCCTTTTTCACTCCAAGTCCGTTTGAGTATATCTCACCCAGCCTGTTTTCTGCCAGTGACACTGTCCAGCTGTCCTTTATTGTCTCTATGCATTTTTGATACCAGAATATAGCAGCCTCCGGGTTCTTCTTTACCTCTTTGTTACTATTATATATCTTTGATATCTCTGTATACATAGCATTACAGTCACCTGCTGCTGACAGCTGCATAAATATGGCACAGGCGCCTTCCCTGTCGTCTGCCATTATCTTTGTCTTCGCCATGCCCTTGAGATTCTCCATGTCCACATATGACATCTGTACTGGGTGTACATAAGAATTTTGTTGGGTGGCATTATTCATCTGTTGCGTCTGCTGTTGCTGAGTGTATGCAGACTGTACTTGTGGCTGCACTGGTACCGCTTGCGGCGACTGCTGCATTGCTGCCTGTGGCTTCACTGGCTGCGATCGGCTTAAGTTATTCTGAATTGACTGCTGTGTTTTCTCCACACTTGTCTGTGCATAAGCCTGACCAGACAGCTTCGGCATTAATGTCATCTCAAGTGCCGGTTCTGTCTCATAGCCTGGGGCAGCTTCTGTAGCATACCTTGGTATATAAATACGGCAGAGAATACATCTCTGCCGCTTAGGTAAAATATGCATTAAGCTACTGTAAGTACTTATCAAGCTGATGGGATACATCAATGACACTGTTAAGCTGTTCCTTGGCACTCTCAGCATTGTTCATGTTCTCAACAGAAAGGTCTGTCGCCTGGGCAGACGAAGCTGTAACCTCCTGGGTTGTTGCTGAGAGATTTGTGATATTATCAACAATCTGGTTGTTAGCTGCTGATAAGTTATTAAGCATCTCTGACACCGACTTAATCTCCTGAATGAGGTCATTCATATTCTCGTTCATCTCACCAAAGCTCTCTGATGCCTCTGTAATCATTCCTTCCTGGGCTGCTGTTGCTGAAACAGACTGCTGCACTGCATTAGAGGCCACCTCTGCGGTATGTGAAAGCTCCTCTGAAATATGAGCAATGCTCTCTGTCTCTTCCCTTGTTTTTTCCGCAAGCTGCCTGATTTCATCAGCTACTACTGCAAAGCCTCTTCCTGCCTCTCCTGCACGGGCACTCTCAATAGAAGCGTTGAGGGCTAAAAGGTTTGTCTGGCTTGAGATAGAGAAAATAGTATCTGCAATACTCTTAACTGCATCTGTTCTGTCTTTGAGCTCGTTCATGGCATCTGCAACCTCTGAGTTGGTATCAGAAATCACATCTGACTGCTGCTTCAGCTGGTTCATAACCTCAAGCGACTTATCGTTAAGCTCTCCTGATTTCTTCGCAAATGAAACCATCTTTTCTGAGCTTTCAAGTGTATTCTCAATAGCATCCTGTATGTTGGATGTCATTGTGGTCTGGGTCTGGATATTCTCCGCTGTGCTTAATGTACTTGATGAAATATCCTTCATGGCTCCATTCACTATCTCGGTAGATGAGTTAAGTGAGTTAACAATCTCCATTGCGTTCTCTGTTCCCTTACGAACCTCAGAAGCTACCTTCATAACATCATCCAGCATAGCCTGCATTTTTTCCTTATCAGACTGAGCCTGACCGATTGCGTCATGATTAAACTTGGTAGTAACATCTGTTATTAGATTAAATAAAAGTACTAAGACAAAATACACAACTGTGACAAATATCTGGTTTACAACGCTGTCACTCTCAAGATTCTGATGGGTAGATATCTTTCCTACTGTAATAAGAACTTCAAGAATACCATATACTGCTGTTGCAACTCTGGTAAACTTCTTATCATAATACAGCACACATGCAATCATCGGGAATAGAATAAGAAGCTGCATAAATCCCTGTGAAAAAGCAAAGCCAGTTAAATATCCAATAATAAAATTTGCAGGCATCATCACATATTTATATCGTTCAGAATCCACCTTTTTCCTGCCAATGGCATAGGTCAAGACTGCCGCAAAAACTACAATCACTGTATACGTCCCTGCCAGACCTGTTGAACGTATTCCCATTCCACAAAATGACCACATAATTGCAAGTGCTATTATGTAAAATGCCATATATCCCATTACAAGGAACTGGTTTGCTCTCTTTAGCTGCTCATGCTTGTCTGCGTACTTAAAATTATTGTTCAATTATTTTTCCTCCGTGTCGTTAAAATGGGACGTGCCAGCCTGTAATACTGCACGTCCCGCCGTCTATATCAATTATAGCATGAGTTTCCTACATTTCAAGATTTTCTCATTACTTTTTACCTGTTATATAGTTACTGTTATTACTGTTCAATGGCAAGCTTGTAATTTTCTGCCTGGGATGTAAACAGCTTATAATAAAGGCTGTCAGTCTTTTTCATGAGGTTTTCGTGTGTATCAAAGTCTGACACTGTACCCCCGTCTATAATCAGAATCCTGTCGCAGAATACAGAGGATGACATCCTGTGGGAAATATAGATAGCAGTCTTATCCTCCACCAGACTGTTGAACTTCTCATAAATCTCAGCCTCAGCTATAGGGTCGAGGGCAGATGCCGGCTCATCCAGAATCACCATGCTGGCTTTCTTATACAGGGCTCTTGCTATGGCAATCTTTTGTCCCTGTCCGCCTGACAGCTCCACGCCATCCTCATCGTATTCCTTTCCGAATC
>URLU01000091.1 GCA_900548765.1 uncultured Lachnobacterium sp. | reverse complement strand
GACTTTTGTTCACCTTTGCAGATAATGCCCAGAAAAACATAGTGAAGATAGCCTTGTACCTGCAGGCAGTCATATGTCTGACCTATATGCTCTGGCAGTCATCAGTGGCAGGAGCCGCAGCAGCAATTACTGCAATTACAGTTTTTGTATATTATTACTACCGCAGTAAAAAGGAATTTGGAGGAATATCAGGAGATACAGCAGGGTACTTTGTTGTGTTGTGTGAGGGAGGAATGACCATAGTCCTCGCATTGCTTGAAATCTTTCTATTTAATGCTTAATGATACTTTTAAAGTTATTTATTGAATGCTGAGTAAATATTAAAAAATAGAACACATATCAGGAAAAAATATATATCAAAACATAGAGATTGGAATGGTGTGTGGGCACAGGGGATGCAGTGGGCTTTGTGAAGAATATTAGATTTTCTTAATGTTCTGTACATAATCCAGCAACTCGGCAACAGGAAGTTGCCGAGAACGAGACCTGAGCCATGGATGGCGAATGTCTCGTGTTTGCGTCGAGTTATATAAGCTGCAATCAGAACATTTAGAAAATCTTATATTCGTAACCTTGCCCACTGCATCCCCTGTGCCCACACACCATTCCATACACAACCTAGAAATATGAATATAAATGAACACAAAGCGAGGCAAAAAATGACTCTTATAATCGGCGGCTACGCCCAAGGCAAACTAACCACAGTTTTAAATGACATAAAAGATCCAAAAAGCGTCACAATCCTTGACGCACCAGACTTCAACGCAGACGTATCCTGCACAGCAGAGCCTGCTCAGACAATAATAGTAAACCACTTCCATCTGTGGGTAAAAGAAGCCCTAAAAGAAGGCAGAAATCCACAGCAGGAAATACTAGCCTTTCTGGACACAAACGAGGACAAAGCAGAAATAATTATCATAAGCGATGAGATTGGTAACGGAATAGTTCCAATGGACGCTTTTGAGAGAGACTACAGGGAGCAGACAGGCAGAATACTTATAGAGCTTGCAAAGAGGGCAGACGAGGTAGAACGTATAATATGTGGACTAAAGCAAAAAATAAAATAAGACTGGTACTAATCCGCCACGGAGAGACAGCCTCCAATAAAGAGCATAGGTATCTGGGCAGAACGGACGAGGACTTAAGCCCTTGTGGAGCAGAAAAAATAAAAAAAGCGGTTCAGAAAAAGCTCTATCCAGAGATTGATATTTTATTCACAAGCCCCATGAAGCGGTGCCTACAGACAGCACAGCTTATCTATCCAGATATGACAGCTCACATAATGCCAGAGTTTGCGGAGATGGATTTCGGAGAATTTGAAGGGAAAAACTATCAGGACTTAAAGGATGATGCCAGGTATCAGGCTTGGATTGACAGCAATGGTACCCTTCCTTTTCCGGGAGGAGAGAGTCAGGAGGAGTATATCGACAGATGTAAGCTTGGCTTTGAGACAATGATTAATGAATTATATAAGCAGAAGAGTGTAAGCCTGCAGAGTACTACTTTACAAAAAGATAAATACAAGGATTCATTAGCAGCAAATCAATATACCATAGGAATTGTAGTACATGGAGGCACAATAATGTCTCTTATGCACGCCTATGCTGGGGGGGAGTATTTCGATTATCAGGTGAAAAACGGCAGAGGATATATCTGCACCCTTGATTGCAATACTGACCAGATTGATCATAGTTGCTCCACAGACGAGAGAACCACAGAAGTTATATGCTTTAGCAATACAATAAAGCTATAATACTTAGGAGACCATAAATGAAATTTCACATAATAGCATTTTTTACAGGATTTATATTGGACTTGATATTAGGGGATCCCTACCAGCTTTTCCATCCTATCAGATTGATAGGAAGCCTTATATCAGGACTTGAGAAAAAACTCTTTAATTATCACAGCAAGGAAGCTGCTGAGACTGACAGAGATACAGCAAAAGAACTAAGAAGAGGAGCTGTTCTTGTATTTTTAGTTGTAATCATTACAGCTATAACGGTGGCAGCAATTTTGCTGGGAGCCTACCTGATACATCCGTATCTGGGAGCGGTAATAGAAGCAATCATGACCTATCAGATACTAGCTACAAAGTGCCTCAAGGTAGAGAGCATGAAGGTATACAAAAGCCTTGAAACTGAGGATATCGAAGCCTCCAGAAAAGCAGTGTCCATGATAGTAGGAAGAGACACCAATGTCCTGGATGATGAGGGCGTCACCAAGGCAGCAGTTGAGACTGTGGCAGAAAATACATCGGATGGAATAATTGCTCCAATGATATATACAGCCCTTGGAGGACCAATTCTGGGTTTTGTATACAAGGCGATAAATACCATGGATTCCATGCTGGGCTACAAAAATGATAAATATTTGTATTTTGGCAGGGCAGCAGCAAAGCTGGATGATTTTGTAAACTATATACCAGCCAGAATAAGTGCCTGTATAATGATACTTGCAGCCTGTGTAGGAGGCAGAGATTATAGCGGAAAAAATGCCTATAGGATATACAGAAGAGACAACAGGAACCACGCCAGCCCCAATTCAGCCCAGACTGAATCAGCCTGTGCAGGTGCCTTGGGCATACAACTGGCAGGAGATGCGAGTTATTTTGGAAAAATTGTAAAGAAGCCCTATATTGGCGATAAAACAAGAAAAGTGGAGCATGAGGATATAAGACGTGTGAATAAGCTCATGTATTTGACAGCAGGGCTTTGTGAAGTTATATGCCTTATTATCATGCTGATAGTATTATTGTTTAAGGGTGTTATGTAAGTTAAAATATAAATGTATATTCCATCAACGGCAGGGGATATAAAAGAACTGTCGTTGCAAATTCACAAAGCAGTAAATATTGTATTACGGAGGACCCCAAATGACCCAAATCCACGGCGGAGACATATACACAAACGACATAGACTTAGATTTTTCAGTAAACATAAACCCTCTGGGGATTCCGGAAACTGTAAAATCCGCCCTGCACGAAGCAATAGAAAAATGCAGTGAGTATCCAGACATTAATTCCCAGGAGCTGCGCAAAAGCCTGAGCGCAGGGCTTAATGTCCCGGAATCCTGCATTTTGTTTGGAAATGGTGCCTCAGAGCTTTTCATGGCGATAAGCCATGCAGCAAAACCTGACAAAGTCCTTATTCCTGTGCCGTCATTTTATGGCTATCAGTATGCCGCAAATGCAGCAGGGGCTGAGCTTGTATATTATTATCTAAAGGAAGAAAATGCTTTTGCCTTTGATGATGATTTTTTATCTGCTCTGACAGAGGACATAGACATGCTTTTTCTGGCAAATCCCAATAACCCTACAGGAAAAGTGTTAGATAGGGAATACTTAATCCGAATACTTGAAAAATGCAGGAAAAACGACATTCTTCTTGTGCTTGATGAATGCTTCATAGAGTTTTGCCAAGAAAAAAATCTGCTATTGGATGAGCTTGACAAATATCCTAATCTTATAGTAATCAGGGCATTTACAAAAATATTTGCCATTCCCGGAGTGAGACTTGGCTACATGCTGTGCAGTGATAAGGTTCTGCTTCAAAAGGTGAGAGCCCATATACCGGAATGGAATCTGTCTACCTTTGCCCAGTGCGCAGGACTATGCTGCATGGGACAGGATGAGTACATTTCAAAAACCATAGAGTGTGTGAAAACAGAAAGAGATTTTTTGACACATGGCATCAAGGAGCTTGAAGCAAAGGGACTTCAAATAAGAGCTTATGAGTCAGATGTCAATTTTATATTAATAAAAACAGACATACCTCTTTATGACAGACTCTTGCAAAAGAAAATTCTTATAAGAGACTGTGAGAATTTCGAAGGGCTGTCAAAGGGCTATTACAGGATAGCTGTAAAGCTGAGGTCAGAAAATGAAAAGCTGTTGAAAGCGATAGGTGAGTGCGTTGAAAGAAAAGTTTGGTAACATGAAGTTAAATGAAGAAGTGAATATAAAAAAAGCCGCTGCAAGTGAATCAAAGGCAGGTAAATCAAAGGCAAGTGAATTAAAAAGGGAAAGAATGGACAGAATAGAACATTTACGTCCGGAGGAAATCGAAAAGCGGAGCTTTGAAATTATATCAGAGGAATTAAATTCCCATGGCATTATCCTGCCAAAAGAACAGGAAATGGTCACAAAGCGGGCTATTCACACCAGCGCAGATTTTGATTATGCCCATACGCTTACTTATTCAAAGGATGCAGTGGCTATCGCTCAAAAGCTCATATTAAATGGAGCTGACATTGTCACAGACACCAACATGGCATTATCAGGCATCAATAAAAGGACACTTAAGACATTTGGTGGCGAAGTACACTGCTTTATGGCAGATGAGGAGGTGGCGCGCATAGCAAAGGAGCGTGGTACAACCAGAGCCGCAGTGAGCATGGAGAAGGCCTCAAAGATAGACAAGCCTGTGATTTTTGCTGTGGGAAATGCACCTACAGCCCTTATACAGCTATACGAGATGATAGAGGCAGGGACATTTACACCAGCATTTGTAATCGGAGTGCCAGTTGGTTTTGTAAATGTAGAGGCAGCAAAGGAACTCATCATGGAGACTGATGTGCCATATATTGTTAATCGTGGCAGAAAGGGTGGCAGCAATATAGCCGCTGCGATTTGTAACGCCATTATTTACGAATTAAAAAGAATTTGAGCAGACTTGTTTAGAGATATGTATAGTGTGGAATATTGAGGAAACATAAAAGACTATGAGATATGGTTTTACAACCGGAAGCTGTGCAGCCGCAGCGGCAAAGGCAGCGGCATATATGCTTTTGTCAGGAAAAAAGAAAACAGAGATTACAATAGAGACTCCAAAGGGCATACCATTTAACGCGCAGATACTTGATATTGAACGCTCAGAGAATCAGGTAAGCTGTGCAGTGCAGAAGGATGGTGGAGACGATCCGGACATAACCACGGGGGCGCTCATATATGCGGCGGTGTCATTTGCAAACCGTAAAAATTTGGGTGAACATACATCAGAGTTAAATGTGTCAGATAAGATAGCACCAGACATTACTATGTCAGATGAAATTTTAGTAGACAAAATTATAGCGAAAGAAGATGTGTCAGCTCAAGATGAAAAGCATAAATTAGAAGATAAAAACGACAAACCTCATATCATAATAGATGGTGGAATAGGTGTAGGCCGTGTCACCAAGCCGGGACTCTATCAGCCCGTAGGCAATGCAGCCATAAACCATGTGCCCAGGGAAATGATTACGGCAGAGGTGTCTCAGGTGTGCAGGCTCTTGGATTACAATGACACACTCATGGTTAAAATCTCTGTTCCGGAGGGAGAAGAAATCGCTAAGCAGACCTTTAATCCAAGGCTTGGCATAGTGGGAGGCATATCAATCCTTGGTACCAGTGGAATTGTGGAGCCTATGAGCAATCAGGCACTGCTTGATACAATCCGGGTGGAGCTTAACCAGAGAAAAGCACTGGGATATGACTATGTGGTTGTGTCTCCGGGCAACTATGGTCTGGATTTTATGAAAAATACTTATAACTATGATTTAGATAAAAGTGTTAAATGCAGTAATTTCATTGGAAAAACCATAGACATGGCTGTGGAGCTGGGCTTTAAGAAGTTGCTTCTGGCAGGACACATAGGAAAGCTCATAAAGGTCGCCGGCGGCATAATGAATACCCATTCAAGGGAAGCAGATGCCAGGATGGAGCTTATGGCAGCCTTTGCTGTTAAAATGGGAGTAGAGGCAGATAAGGTCTGTCAGATACTTGAATCTGTGACCACAGAGGAAGCGGTGCGGATTCTAAGCGAGAGTGGAAAGCTTACTCAGGTCATGGACTATGCCATGGAGCGCATATGCTTTTATCTGGACAAGCGGGCAAGAGGCAAAATGCAGATAGACTGCATAATGTATGCAAATGATTTCGGAGAATTGGCAAAGAGCAGGGAGGTGTCAGAATGGTTTACTTTGTTGGCGCAGGAACAGGAGCAGTAGATTTGATTACAGTGAGAGGCATGAGGCTTCTGGAAAAGGCAGATGTGATTATATACGCGGGTTCTCTGGTGAATCCAGACCTCCTTGATTATGCAAAAAAGGATTGCCAGATACATAATAGTGCAAAGCTTACTCTGGATGAGGTTATTGATATTATGAAAAAAGCCTCAGAGGAGGACAAAACAATTGTGAGGCTGCACACAGGAGAGCCAAGCATATACGGAGCTGTGAGAGAGCAGATGGATGAGCTGGACAGGCTGGGCATTGAGTATGAGAGCTGTCCTGGGGTAAGTGCATGTTTTGGAGCAGCGGCCTCTTTAAATCTGGAATACACTCTGCCGGATATATCCCAGTCTCTTATTATCACCCGAATGGAAGGGCGGACAAAGGTTCCACCCAAGGAGAGCATAGAGAGCTTTGCAGCACATCAGGCATCAATGGCTATATATCTAAGCACAGGCATGCTGGACGAGTTAAGCAGACGTCTGCTTGCAGGAGGCTACAAAGAGGACACGCCGGCAGCACTGGTATATAAGGCAACCTGGCCTGAGGAAGAAAAATATATCTGTACTGTAAAGACCTTGGCAGAGACAGCCAGGGAGCACAAGATTACAAAGACAGCTCTGGTTCTGGTGGGGGATGTCATAGGTCATAGGAATTATGAAAAGTCCAGACTTTATGCACCGGATTTTTCCACGGAATACAGACAGGCAAAGGAGAAGTAATGTTAAGTATAATCAGCTTTACTGAAAAAGGGGCACACCTATCACTTAAGCTTTTGGATATGCTTGGTGAAGAAGGAGAAAATGCATGGCTTTACACCAAGTGCTCTAAGTATAGAGATGGCAGCATAAATAAAAGACTCAGATATGTCTATTCCAATACAGATGAATGGGCAAAGGTGCAGATGTCCGCAAAAAATGAGCTGCTTTTCATAGGAGCCTGCGGCATAGCGGTCAGGGCTATTGCGCCTTGGGTTGCAAACAAGCTCTATGATAGTCCGGTGCTTGTGATGGATGAGCTGGGAACATATGTCATTCCTATTTTGTCGGGACATGTGGGCGGAGCAAATGAGATAGCTGCAAAAATTGGGAAAATGACGGGGGCAATACCAGTAATCACAACTGCGACAGACCTGAATAGGTGCTTTGCTGTGGATATATTTGCAAAGAAAAATTATTTGTATATAGAGAATAAGAATGGGATTGCAAAGGTATCATCTAAGGTATTAAGGGGCGAGAAAATAAGCATGGCGATTGAGCCACTCGGACATGCAATTTCTGAGCCGGAAACATTAGAAACGGAAGAAAATAAAACTGAAAAAGTAGAAACAGTAAAGGCTGGAAAACAAGCAGAGCAGGATAATAGATTTACAAATCAGATAGAAATAGTAGACTTTCCGCCAAAACAGCCGATAGATGTTATAATTACCAGCCAAAAGCAGGACTATAATGCCAGCCTTATATTAAGACCCAAAGAATATGTCCTTGGCATGGGCTGTAAGAGGGGCAAGGAGCCTGAAAAGATAGAGGAGTACATAGACCAGACTCTGACAGCACTTGGAATCAGCAAAAATCAAGTATATGCCATTTGTTCCATAGATAAAAAACGGGATGAGGCAGGATTTTTACAGTGGAGCAGCCTTGAGAGAATACCTTTTATCACATATTCAGCAGAGGAGCTGGAAGATGTTGAGGGAGACTTTGAAGTCTCACAATTTGTAAAATCACAGGTTGGCGTAGACAATGTATGCGAGAGGGCTGCCCTTAAAGGCTGTGGAGAAGGAGGTGAGCTTGTATACAGGAAGCACGCCTCGGATGGAATGACTATTGCTGTAGCAAAGAGAGATTGGAGAGTATCGTTTGATTATGAATAAAATATATATTGTCGGAATGGGACCAGGAAAAGAAGAGATGATGACCTTTGAAGCCCAGAGAGTGCTTGAGGAGGCGGATGTCATTATAGGTTATACAGTTTATATCAAGCTGCTGGGGCAAAAATATGCAGACAAGGAAATGATTACCACTCCCATGCGGCAGGAAAAGGAACGCTGCATAATATGCTTTGATAAAGCCAGAGAGGGTAAAAAAGTGGCTCTAATCTGCAGCGGGGATGCAGGAATATACGGCATGGCTTCTCTTATGTATGAACTGGGAAAGGACTACTCTGACATAGAGCTTTGCGTGGTGGCAGGAATTACGGCGGCAAGCAGTGGGGCAGCAGTTCTGGGTGCACCTATAAACCATGATTTTTGTGTTATCAGCTTAAGTGATCTGCTTACGCCATGGGGAAAGATAGAGCGGAGACTGATTGCAGCAGCAGAGGGGGATTTTGCTATAGCCATATACAATCCTTCCAGCCACAAGAGAAAGGATTATTTACAGAGAGCCTGTGATATCCTGCTTGGCATTATAGAGGAGGACAGAGCCTGTGGTTATGTGGAAAATATCGGCAGGGACGGAACACGGGCAGTAACATGCACGCTTAAAGAGCTTAGGGATATGGAAGTAAATATGTTTACCACCGTCTTTATAGGAAACTCTGGCTCAGAGATTATAAATGGCAGGCTGATTACAAGGAGAGGTTATCAAATTGAAAGAAATACTGATATTTGCAGGAACAACTGAAGGACGGAAGCTATCTGAGTGTCTTTCTAAGGCAGGCATTTTGCATACAGTATG
>URLU01000090.1 GCA_900548765.1 uncultured Lachnobacterium sp. | reverse complement strand
TCAAAAGGACACATGGAGAACATGGAGATTTTGCTTGCGGTAGTCATTGAAGCTACGGCTATAGAACCAAGTGTATTCACAGCAGCCTGAAGGATTACGCTTCCGATAGCTGTAATTGAATACTGAAATCCCATAGGAAATCCCATTATCACGAGGTTTTTCACACAGCAGGAGTCAAGCTTCCAGTCATCTCTTGTTATGTGCAGAAGCTCAACCTTCTTTAATATATAGATGAGGCAGAGCACTCCGGATATGCCCTGAGATATAATGGTTGCAAGTCCTGCACCGAAAACTCCCATATCAAATGTCAGAATGAAAAGTAAATCCAGACCAATATTTAAGACTGCTGACAGAATCAGAAAGATAACAGGTGTCACTGAGTCGCCCAGTGAGCGCAGGTAGCTTGACAGCAGATTGTATAAGATGGTGGCTGGAATGCCGGCAAATATTACTGTTAAATAAGAATAAGACAAATCAATGATGTCGTCAGGTGTCTGCATAAGAACAAGAATATCACGGCAGAATATGACCGTGAGCACAGTCATTATGATTGCAATAATAATAGAAAGAACATACGCATTTCCCACATATTTTTTTAGTGACTTATAATCCTTTGCACCAAAACGTTGGGCAATAGGCAGGCCAAAGCCATTACACACACCCAGACAGAAACCGATGATTAAAAAGGTGATGCTGCCTGTTGCACCGACACCGGCGAGGGCATTTACACCCAGTGCCTGACCCACAATGATGGTGTCCATCAGACTGTAAACCTGCTGGAAAAGCATTCCCATTAAGAGCGGAAGAGCAAAGCCCATAATCAGCTTCATAGGACTTCCTGATGTCATATCTTTTGTTTTTGATTTAGCCATTACAATTACCTCTCAAAAATACAATTTTTTGCCAGACAATAATACCACCAATAGTAAATATTTGCTAGAAAAACATTAAGAAAAACAAAATAAAAACAAAATAAAAACAAAATAAAAGCAAAAATGAAAAAACAAAAACAAAAGATCCAGATTGCTTTACAAAAATGAGCAAATAATGTAAAGTATTTTTGGATTATAGTCTTTTTTAGTAGACACAGGAGTAGTTAAAAATGAGAGAATGGGAAAAAAATGTCAGGAAGGTTGTACCCTATGTACCGGGTGAGCAGCCAAAGCTTTTGGATGTTATAAAATTAAACACAAATGAGAATCCATATCCACCGGCACCGGGAGTGGAAAAGGTATTAAGAGAGTTTGATGTGGACACACTCAGACTGTATCCGGATCCTCTGGTATCTGATTTGGTGAAGGCTATAGCAGAGTTTTATGGCTTAAATGAAAATCAGGTATTTACAGGAGTTGGTTCTGATGATGTGCTTGCCATGATTTTTATGACATTCTTTAATTCAGAAAAGCCGCTGATTTTTCCAGATATAACATATTCATTTTATGATGTGTGGGCAGATATGCTGAGAATCCCATATGAGACGATTGCGCTGGATGATGACTTTAGGATTAAGCCAGAGGATTATTATAAGGAAAATGGTGGAGTGATTTTTCCAAATCCCAATGCTCCAACAGGAGAACTGTTAAGTCTTGGTATGGTTGAGGACATCATAAGGCACAATCCGGATGTAATTGTTGTGGTGGATGAAGCATATATTGATTTTGGGGGAGTAAGCGCACTTCCGCTTATTGAAAAATATGACAATGTGATTGTGGTGCAGACATTTTCAAAATCGCGTTCACTGGCAGGCTCAAGAGTGGGCTATGCCATGGCAAATCCTGTGCTCATTAAGTACTTAAATGATGTGAAGTACTCATTTAATTCATACACTATGGATAGAATCACGATTGCAGCAGCGACAGAGGCTGTAAAGGACAGGGACTATTTTGCTGAAACCACGGCAAAGGTCATAAAGACCAGGGAGTGGACTAAGAATGAACTTGCCGGACTTGGCTTTGAGTTTGGCGATTCAAAGAGCAACTTTATATTTGCAAGACATCCAAAGATGTCAGGTCAGACCTTATTTGAGAAGCTTAAGGCAGAGCAGGTATTTGTTAGACATTTTAGCAAGCCTGAGAGAATTGCTGATTACCTTAGAATCTCGATAGGCACAGACCAGCAGATGCAAAAACTTATTTCTATATTGGAGAGAATTATATGATTAAAAAGTATTTGATTATTTTCCTTATTTCGATGGTGCCTCTGGTTGAGCTTAGAGGGGCAATCCCTTTTTCACAGGGCTTTGGGCTGCCAATTATCCAGTCTTATATTATCTGTATTATCGGAAATATGCTGCCGGTGCCTATTATCTATCTCTTTGCCAGAAAGGTGCTTGAGTGGGGAGCGGATAAGCCGGTGATTGGTAAATTTTTCACATGGTGTCTTGATAAGGGGCACAAGGGAGGCAAAAAGCTTCAGGAGAAGGCCGGAAAAGGCTTGTTCGTAGCACTTTTACTGTTTGTAGGAATTCCGGTTCCGGGAACAGGGGCATGGACAGGAACACTTGCAGCCAGCATACTGGATATGGATTTTAAGTCTACAGTTGCAGCAGTAATGCTCGGTGTACTTTTGGCTGGTGTAATAATGATGGTAGTAAGTATGGCTGGATTTTCACTTTTCTAGGAGAAATAAGCAGTTTTAAGGAGTATTAGTTGTAATGTCTGTAGCAATATTAATTGGTTTTGGGATATGGCTCATGGCGATTTTTTGTCTGCTCATGGGAATGTTTATGTTGGTAAGGGTTGACATGCCTGTTAGGGAAAAATACATCATGCTTGGCCTTACCATCTTTTCTTGCTTGTGGTGTTTAGGATACGGAATAATGGTTATGTCTGAGTCCATTGGACAAGCCAGTCTGGGCAGGACAATAGGTGTCATAGGAGTTTTCTTTTTCTGTGCTACTGTTGTCAGGTTTCTTGCTTTCTTCTGCAAATCGAATTCTAAATTTACAAAGGCTTTTACAATAGTGGATTATGTATGGGCACTGGTATGTGTGGGCTGCATGACAAGACCGGAAGCTGTAAGCTTTGTCAGGACAAGCTATGGAACCGCCTATTGCGCAAATATGGATATTTACAGGGGACTTGCTTTCGCCTTTATTGGGGTAAATATTTTTGTTGCCTATCTCCATATGAGGAGGGGAATACGCCTTGCCAAACATAAGCGCGATAAGAAAATTGTTGAAATATTTGCAATTATGGGAGTGCTTTTGATTCTCACATCAATGCTGGATGCAATGATGCCTAGTTTTGGGAAGCCATCATTCCCGGCAAGCTGTCTGGGTGTATTTGCTGCCATGGGAATGATTTATTTTCTGGGATTATCGATGAATGCGTTTTCTATAACCAAGAATAATGTGTCAAAATACATATTTGAAAATGTAGCTACTCCTGTGCTTATCTTAAAAGAAGACATGGAGCTTGCCATGGCTAATGAGAGCGCAGAGAAGTTCTTTAAAATAAATGTGGCAGATGGAAATATCAAATTCTATGACCTGTTTGAACTGTCACAAAATGATGCAGATACATATATCAAAAATGCAGCGGGAGGCCTGCAGCATGAGTCATGCAGACTTATTGCAAAGGAAAATCATGCTGTCTGTGAGCTTTCAACCAATCCTATTCTTGATGAATTCGGTGAGCCTACCTGTATGGTGGTTTTCGTCAACGATTTGACCAAAGAATATGAACTGATAGAAAAGCTAAAAAATAAAAAGTCCGTGCTCGAAGAGAAGCTTGAAGAAAAAAATCATCAGATGCAGTCCATAACCCGTCAGGCAATCACAACAGTGGCAAACTTTATTGATTCCAAGGAAGCCTACACTCTGGGACATTCCACCAGGGTTGCCCAGTATGCAAAGCAGATAGCAGAAGAGTTGGGCTGGACAGCAGAAGAGTGCAGCAATGTGTATTATGTGGGACTTTTACATGATATAGGTAAAATCGGTGTTTCCCATGAGATATTAAATAAGCCTTCAAAGCTTACAGATGAGGAATATGAGATAATGAAGACTCATTCTGTTATCGGAGGAGACATATTAAAGGATATAAAGACCCTTGAAAATGCCAGTGTAGGAGCGCTCTGCCACCATGAGAGATATGATGGAAAGGGATATCCGGCAGGACTTAAGGGGGATGAGATTCCTATGATTGCAAGAGTCATAGGCATAGCAGATGCTTTTGATGCCATGACCAGCAACAGAAGATACAGAGCCCATCTGGAAATGGATGTAGTCCGTGAGGAAATAAGCAGGAATGCAGGTAAACAGTTTGATCCGTATATAACCTCTGTAGTACTCAGAATGCTGGATGAGGGCAGGCTGAAAATCATAGAGGGAGCCCAGGAGATAAAGGCAGACCACGGAATCCTTATGGATGGCAATATACTTATATCAAGACTCTTTGGTGATGAGATGAGAAATGCCAGACTTGAGATTTCAAACGATTACCTCACTCAGGTCTGGGATAAGGAAACCGGAGAGAGAAAGATTAAAGAGTATCTCAGATATGCAGACGGCTGTCTGATGTTAATAGACTTAGATGATTTTAAATCAATTAACGAGGACTATGGACACTTAAAGGGAGACAAGGCTTTAAAGTTTGTGGCTGATGTGCTGAGGGCTCATGCCAAGGAGGAGTATTTGTGCCGTCTCGGCGGGGACAAGTTCATGCTTTTTGTCAGAGATATATCATCTGTGGATGAGACAAAAAAGATACTGGATGCACTGACCTATACCTACAATTGTAAGGCTGAGGAGACAGAGCTTCTGACAAGGACTTCGCTTTCAATCGGCGTTGCCTTATCAGTAAAGGATGGAAGAGATTATGACGAATTGTATCAGTGTGCCGACAGGGCACTCTACTATGTAAAACAAAATGGTAAACATGGTTACAGCTTCCATAGACGGGCGGAGAGAGATTACGAGGATGATGAAAAAATCCTAAATCTTAATCGTCTTGTGACATCACTACGAAGCCATACTGAGTATAATGGAGCTTATAAGGTTGAATATCAGAGATTTTTCAAGGTGCATGAATTTATAGAAAAATATGCAGCCAGAAATCATCAGAGTGTACAGCTTGTGCTTCTGACTATTGATTATGATAATTCGATAGAGACCAATGTAAACGACAGAACAAGAATTATAGATGATTTGGAATACACAGTGACAAGTGCCTTGAGAGGCGTTGATGTGTGCACGAGATTTTCAAATGCCCAGCTTCTTGTGACACTGGTTGACACGAATGCAAGCAATGTAAATATGGTAATGAGAAGAATAATGAGCAGCTTTTATAGAATCCACAGACCGGAGGAAATAATTGTTGAGTTTGAGTCTGAGGATATCAGTATAAAGAGTTCGTAGAAAATCGAGAATTATATTTTAAAAGCGTAGCAGTTTTTATGGCGGCTACGCTATTTCTTTATCTTACAGCCCTTATGTATGAAAATGAATCCCAATATAAGGGACAAAATCATGCCAATTAAGAGCAGAGTCCATATTATCCAAGACACTTCATCAGGCAAAAGTCCTGAAACAACAGTCCCCCAGAAATTAAACATCATATGAAAAGCTATAGAATAATATATCTTTCCGCAGTGCTCACACACATAGCCCAGCATAAGTCCCAGAGCAAAGGCATATATTCCCTGAATCCAGTTCAGGTGATAGGCACCAAAGAGGAAAGCCTGTAAGAGGTTGGCTGCCCAGAAAGGCACAGCTGCTTTGGCAAGATTCATTGTCACACCGCGGAATATAAGCTCCTCGCATACAGGAGCAAAAATAACCGAGTACAGGAAAAGAACGATAGTAATATCGCTTTCAAAGCCCGCGGACTCAAAGAGCTCTTCGTAGCTCTGCATCCAGGATGGCATGATAAGGGCAGTTATGTTTGCAATAACAGAGCTTAGGAACTGGGCTCCAGGAACCAGAAGGATGATGCCGAGGAGCTTATACATATTAAAATTATTTTTAAAATCAGGCTTGAACTCTCCGCCAAGTCTGGTATAATACCAAAGTCCGAAACAGCAGATAGTGATTATGGAATATATAATCATTATAAAGCTTGAAAAAGTGTAGTCTGAAAACATATAAAATATCTGGTTCAGGGATGAGCGGACACTGCCAGCCCCCAGATTGCTAAGGACACCTGTGACGACAGAAACTCCGTACACAAATATGATTGCAAAAAACTGTACTGCCTGAGCCAGAAGCACAGGTATAAAAGCAAGAAAGAAGAAACCGGTTTTTCTTTTGTTCATATAATTTTCTCCAAATAGTCGTTATTATATGAAAGATTATAGCATAACAGAAATCGAATGCAAGAAAGCTGTTTACTTCACGACTTTAATATGCTAAAATAACCATAGTTAAAATGCAGTGAAGAGAGGTACATATAGATGAGCAAAAATTTAAAGACAGAGGCAGTTGACCATTTGTTTGATGCGATACTTTGCCTTGAGAACCGCGAAGAATGCTATACTTTTTTTGAGGATGTCTGCACAGTGAATGAGCTGCTCTCCCTGTCACAGAGATTTGAGGTGGCAAAGATGCTCAGAGAGCAGAAGACATATCTTGATATTGCAGAAAAGACAGGCGCAAGTACAGCCACCATCAGCAGGGTTAACCGTTCCTTGAATTATGGAAACGATGGATACGATATGGTCTTTTCAAGAATGAAAAGCGAAGAGAAATAGGGAAACAATAAGAGCTTCGTACTAATTACTTAGTGTGAAGCTCTTTTAATGCCTAATTTGAAGGATTTTTCTCTGCTGTAAGCTGGTCGATGGTGTGCTCTATAATCATTTTTTTGATATAGACATCATAGCTTAACATGCAGATAAAACTGAAAGCATGGAGGAAGTCCTTGTCCTCTTCTGGAAAATCCTCAAAGGTATTGTTTGCAATAGTGTATTTTTTACCCAAATCCTTTAATATCTTCTGGGATTCGTCGTTTTCCAATGAGAAAACCTCGTTATACACATCAAGCATGTTAAATCCATCCTTATTTCCGAAATATTTTTCAGTTAGGGGATTTAAGATTGACTGAATATCGCTTATACTAAGTATGTTCTTGAAATAGTAAATAAATATAAGAGTCAGAACGTGCTCCTTGGAATATTTCTTCTTTTCCGGAGGTGGAAGAAGATTATTCTTGGCATAGTTATTAATCATTGTCTTGGTCAGAATTTTATCATCTGCATGCCGCTTGCTGGCAGCAAGCTGCTCATCCATAAAGGTGGTTATCTGATCCATATATAAATCTATAGATGGAATATCAACAGACTTTACATAGCCTATGGAATTAAGTTTTTCTAATAGCTGCTCTAAGTATTCATGTACGTTTGTTTCCATTTTGTTCACCTCTGCTTTATTATATAGTATTAAAAACTAGATGACAACATTTTTTTGATATATCAGGAGGTATAAATGAATTTAGATATGTTAAATGAACAACAGAGGGAAGCGGTACTTCACACAGAGGGTCCCCTTCTCATACTCGCAGGCGCGGGAAGCGGTAAGACGCGGGTGCTTACACACCGAACTGCTTTTCTCATAGAGGAATGTGGAGTCAATCCCTATAATATTATGGCAATAACCTTCACCAACAAGGCAGCCGGAGAGATGCGGGAGCGAATTGACAATATGGTGGGTTATGGCTCAGAGAGCATATGGGTATCCACCTTTCATTCGACCTGTGTGAGAATCCTTAGGAGATATATTGACAGACTGGGGTATGACACAAATTTCACAATCTATGATTCTGATGACCAGAAGACTCTGATGAAGGACATCTGCAAGAGACTTGAAATCGACACAAAAATATATAAGGAAAAGATGTTTTTAAGCGTCATATCATCAGCAAAGGATGAGATGATTGGACCGATTGAGTTTGAAAACAGGGCAGCTGGAGATTATGCCAAGAGAAAACAGGCACTGGTCTATAAGGAATACCAGAATGCCCTGAAGCAGAATAATGCGCTGGATTTTGACGATCTGCTCTTTAAGACTGTGGAGCTCTTTAAACTGGACAAGGAAGTGCTGAGCTCTTATCAGGACAGATTCAGATACATAATGGTGGACGAGTATCAGGATACTAATACTGTCCAGTTTGAACTGATAAGGCTTCTGGCGATGAAGTACAAAAATCTCTGCGTGGTAGGTGATGATGACCAGTCGATTTACAAGTTCAGAGGGGCAAATATCTATAATATATTAAACTTTGAGAAGCATTTTGAGGATGCTAAGGTGATAAAGCTGGAGCAGAATTACAGGTCCACACAAAACATTCTGGATGCAGCAAATGCTGTGATTGCCAACAATGTGGGAAGAAAGGAAAAGAGCCTCTGGACCTCAAACGGAGCCGGAGAGAAAATTGATTTTGAACAGCTTGACAGTGGATACGAGGAAGCTGACTATGTGGCAAGAGACATTGCAGGAAAGGTGAGACGAAAAGAGTACACCTATAAGGACTGTGCAGTGCTCTACAGGACAAATGCCCAGTCACGACTTTTTGAGGAAAAATTTATCAACTTAAGTATTCCTTATAAGATTGTAGGAGGTGTAAACTTCTACGCCAGAAAAGAGGTAAAGGATTTACTTTCTTATTTGAAGACTATTGACAACGGCAGGGATGATTTGGCTGTCAGACGAATCATAAATGTACCGAAGCGTGGAATAGGTGCTGCAAGCATCACAAAGGTACAAAACTACGCTCAGCAGATGGGCATGGATTTTTACTCTGGTCTTATGAAAGCGGAGGAAGTACCGGGAATG
>URLU01000089.1 GCA_900548765.1 uncultured Lachnobacterium sp. | reverse complement strand
CATTTCATGTACTATTTTAACAGAGGATTTTTCTGTATGCTAAAGCAGGATTACCGCCGCATCAAGCCCTTCTACTTTTCCATCAAATACGCTGTCTGTAATCAGATTGTATTTCTGTGCATACTCATTAAATTCCTTCATCTCGGTACTGCAATTGAAAATCATGGCAATTGTCTCTTCACCATTTTTTCTAGTCATAACAATTGTCTCTTCCTCATCCCTTGCGCTTATCTCAAGCAATTCACCATCTACAACGCATGTATGTGTTTTTCGAATCTGCAAGAGCTTTTTATACCATTTAAACATCTCTTTGTCCTGGTATTCTTCATCCCAGTACATACCTCGCCTGCAATCCGGATCGTTTGCTCCTGGCATTGCAAACTCATCTCCATAATATACCATAGGCATTCCTGGCAATAACAGCTGAAAAGCCGCAGCCAGATGCTGTTTTTTCTTATTATCATTACATAGATGTAAAAATCTTGCTGTATCATGGCTGTCAATCAGGTTCCACATAAGAGGATAACATTTTTTATTTAAGCGGCCTTTCAGATAGCCAAGATTCTGTACAAACTGGCTGACATTAATCCTGGTATCTGCGAGCAGGTCTATCATATTCAGGTAAAATGGGTAATTCATGACAGTATCCCATTCATCTCCCTCAAGGAAATCTCCTGCATAATGCCATATTTCTCCAATTATCAGCATATCCTTCTTTACAGCCTTAATTGCCTTTCTAAAATTTTTCCAGAAAAAATGACTGATTTCATCACCTACGTCCATTCTCCATCCATCAATGTCACATTCCTTAATCCAATAACATGCAACATCTGTAATGTATTTTTCAACCTCAGGATTCTTCAGATTTAGCTTTGGCATCCCTCCATAATAACCAAAACATTTGTAGTTTGGAATCTCTCCCATTTCACCTTTAGGTGGCAGTTCATCAATAAAATACCAGTCCAGATATCTGGATTTTTCACCCTTTTCCAGAATATCCTGGAATGCGAAAAAATCTCTTCCCGTATGATTGTATACCGCATCCAGAACCACCTTCATTCCACGCTCATGCGCTTTTTGTACCAGCTCCCTAAGATCCTCTGTTGTTCCAAATGAAGGATCAATCTGATAATAATCTATGGTATCGTACTTATGACACGAATTCGATTTAAAAATAGGTGTCATATACAGGACGTCAATTCCCAGGTTCTCAATATAATCCAGATGTTCAATAATTCCTCTTAGATTGCCATGTAAATCGTCCATATGTGTAATCGGTGCTTTATACCACAGCTCCTTGTCTACAGGCTGTGATGCTGCAAAACGGGATGGAAAAATCTGATATACTACCTTATTGGCTGCCCACTGTGGCACCTCAAACATCTCTTCCTCCCTGAGGTTCTGCGGGCAGTCAAACATCCTGTCCCTGTTTGTAATACAGTCTTTATTAAATTCATAATTGCCGTAATATACCTTCTCTCCATGTGTGTCTATAAATTCAAAGAAATAGCGCAGACATATCAAATGCATCTGAAGCTGTGCTTCATAATAATCGTGGAACTGCGAAGTGGCAACCTTCTTCATAGAAATCGTCTTTCGCGTATCCTTGCGCTCCATTGGTATATACTTGTCCTCATAGTGAAGGATTATCTCCTTCATATCATCCTTTTTTACCTGCACACGGATCACGAATACATCCTTATCAATCGCATAGCAGAACCTTTTATCCATATCATGAAAAATTGCTGAATACTCCATAAATTTTCCCCTTTACTTATTTCGTTTTTTTGTATTTTAACGCACTTTTTCAAACAATTCTAACACTATATCCATGATTTTTTTAACTTTTTCTACCTTTGACCCCATATTATTCAAAAACAAAGCCTGTACCAGTATTAAATATTTTTCTTTAATGTTCCAATATATTCTCCGTTACAATACACGAAGGGTCCAATTTCTCCTTCTTCGCCGAAATATTCTGGTCTCAATGACAAAATATCAAGAAGCTCTTCCATATCATGTGCCTTTGTTGCCTGATATGGCTGTTCAAACGCAATTTTTTCTACAAATAAATAGTAGTCACTGTATTTTATAAGAATACCGGTGTGACCTACGAAAACAACATCCGAATCCGGATCATATATTACTATGCTGAGAAGAGATATTCTGTCACTATCTATTTGAAATCCATAATGCTGCCAGTTGTTGGAAAATGTGATTTCCGGATGGTTTTCATCCGTAACACTCTTTTCGCCATAGAGTGTAGTAAACATATCTTTATTTTCTTTTATAATCTCATATCTTTCCACATTATCTATCGCTTCTGTATCAAACATTAAATAGCTGCCATTATAGCTGCTTTCCGTTGTTTCTGCATGAAGCAGCCCATCCAGCAAGAGAAAAGCTGTCATTCTGCAGTTACTGTCTGAATAATCATGATTCTGCTCCCAGCCATCCATACATTTCCCTATATCCATACTCATTTTTTCAGGATCAGACCATGCATCCTCCAGATTTGCGTTATTTCCTGCAGAAGCTGCAAAATCAGCTGCCCACTCCTGGAACACATCCACATTAGAGACTCCCGCAGCTTCCAGTTCCCTGCAGACCTCTTTAATGGTATCGTTTCCTCCCATATAAGTTGCAGCCGGTATCTTTTGTTTCTGTGCTGACATACCTGCACTTAGCATCATACAGCATAAGAGCACAACAATAGCTGATAATTGGATTACTGTTTTGATTTTATTTTGTTTTTTCAATATATGTCTATTCCTTTTCTTTTTTATTAGCATTACCTAAAATGAATTTTTAAATTCCGAATGCCCATTAATTATCATATCAGCTTTGTCTGCAATATCTTTTGCATTAAGCTGATTCATAAATTTCTTTCAAATGTTTTGCTGATACATGCGCAAGCTTTACCTTATAGCTTTCACCCTTATATGAAAAAGATGCCCTGCAGCGACATCATCACCACAGAGCATATCCTATCATATATTCACTTTCTACATCCCAGCATACTCTTCCTTAGTATAATACTGCGTAGACTTCAAATACTTAGGTATATCCTTCGACTCCCCAATTTATACGGATATCCGCATATTTTCTGGCAGGCTCCAGCACATATGTACTGTGGTCGTTTACAGCTCACCAATTACAATTACACGAATATTCAGTTTTTCACTCATGCAACACTATTTATTTGCCCGGAGTATTGCAATAAGCTCCTGCTTCAAATCATAAGCTTTTTCCTTCACATTGCTGGTAACAGTTGAAGATACAAGCAGTCTTGATACAAGCTTAGACGCTATCTCATACTTGCCAAGCACAACAGACATCTGTGCCAGGAGCAGATCCATTGTATTCTGATCCATTCCACACATAGGGAAGTTTTCAGTAGCAACAGCCTTGGTCAGCCCCTCATATGCCTGCTCATAGAAGTATCTCTCTTCCTTCTTAATTGTCCTCACCTCTTCTGAATCCGCCGCTGCTCCGTTTTTAACAAGCTCCTCCGCCTGTCCTCTGCAAAGCCATGACATCTTAAGAAGTGTATAGGCCTTCTCGCTGGTCTTTCCCTTTTTAGCAACTGTACAGAAAAGTGACAGCTTATAGCGGACTAAGGCTCTGGCATATGAGTAAACTTCATTGTCTGTCTCTTCTGCTGGCTGGAACTTGGAGCATACCCCATCCTTTACCAGCTTAATCTGTAATGTAGACAAATGTCCGAAATATTTATTTGTTGCTGAATATCCGCAATAAGGACATGATACAACTTCATATTTCAATGGATCTATGTACATATACTTAGGACGCAAATCCTTATCAGCACCGATTCTTCTTACCTTAGAGGATTTCACAGTACGTGATTTAAACTCCTTGTCACATACCACACAGGTATATGACTTGTCAAAAAGGAAATCTGTTTCCTTCAGCTCTTCTTTCTCCTTTTTCTGAACCTCTACTCTTTTTACTGAACTGCCCTCGTTCTCATCTGCGAAAATATCTCCCATTTCTGAAGAATCGAAACCAAATTTTTCCAAGCCCGACATAAAATCCATATTCGTCACCCTTATCTTATCTATTTATCTTATCTATTTATTATATCAATCAGTTACATATTTACTGCGTATTTGCAGGAAGCTTAAATGAGCTCTTAAGTGAAACAATCCTGTTAAATACAGGCTGTCCCTCTTTTGAATCCTTTGAGTCAGCACAGAAAAATCCGTTACGGACAAACTGGAAGCTGTCATATGCCTTTGCTTCCATAAGTGCAGGCTCAAGCACACAGTTCTCAAGTACTGTGAGTGAATTAGGATTGAGGTTCAAGCTGCCGTCCTCGTTATACACACCTAACTCCTCGTTTACAATATTCTCGTACAGACGGACTGTTGCTTTCTTTCCATATTCTGCTGATACCCAGTGGATTGTTCCCTTGACCTTTCTGCCATCAGGACTGTTTCCGCCCTTTGACTCCGGGTCGTAGGTACAGTGGATTTCTACCACATTTCCCTTTTCATCCTTGACGCAGCTATTGCACTTTACAAAGTATGCGTTCATGAAACGCACCTCGTTGCCTGGGAACATACGGAAATATTTCTTTGGAGGCTCCTCCATAAAGTCATCCCTCTCCACATAAAGCTCTCTTGTGAATGGTACCTTTCTCTTGCCGAGTTCAGGATTTTCCACGTTATTCTCTACCTCAAGGTACTCAACCTGTCCCTCTGGATAGTTATCAATGACAACCTTTACCGGGTCAAGAACTGCCATCATTCTAGGTCTCTTTGCCTTCAAGTCCTCTCTGATACAGTACTCAAGCATTGCATAGTCAACCGAGCTGTTTGCCTTTGAGACACCACATAAATCAACAAATTTCTGAATTGACTCAGGTGTAAATCCACGACGACGGAGAGCTGCTATTGACACAAGTCTTGGGTCATCCCAGCCATCCACGATGCCTTCCTCTACCAGTCTCTTGATATATCTCTTTCCAGTAACCACATTTGTGAGATAAAGCTTTGCGAACTCTATCTGCTTTGGTGATTCCTCTGGTGTTTTCTTAAATCCGCACTCGATTACAACCCAGTCATACAGTGGTCTGTGATCCTCAAATTCAAGAGTACAAATAGAATGTGTGATGCCCTCGATTGCATCCTCAATTGGATGGGCAAAATCATACATTGGATATACGCACCACTTGTCTCCTGTGTTGTGGTGGGTCATGTGAGCCACACGGTAAAGTACAGGGTCTCTCATATTGATATTAGAAGATGACATATCGATTCTGGCACGAAGCACCTTTGTTCCATCCTCAAATTTACCATTCTTCATATCTTCGAAAAGCTGCAAATTCTCCTCTACACTTCTCTCTGAATATGGATCTTCCTTTCCTGGCTCAGTCAGTGTACCACGGTACTCTCTGATTTCTTCTGCCGACAAATCTGACACATAAGCCTTTCCTTTTTTAATAAGGTCTACTGCACACTCGTACATTTTGTCAAAATAGTTTGAAGCATAGAAAAGTCTGTCTTCCCAGTCTGCCCCAAGCCACTTTACATCTGCCTGAATTGACTCAACGAACTCAAGTCTTTCCTTTGTAGGGTTGGTGTCATCAAAACGGAAGTTGAACTGTCCGCCATATTTCTTTGCCAATCCATAGTTTAAAAGAATAGACTTAGCATGTCCAATATGAAGATAACCATTTGGTTCTGGTGGGAATCTTGTCCTAACTGTCTTGCAGTGTCCCTCTGCTAAATCCTTTTCTATAATCTGTTCAATAAAATTTTTGGAAACCACTGTTTCGTTTTCCATAGCCAATTCCTCCGGTATGTTTTGGTTTTGTTTGGGTTTATTCATTTTTATAGCATAAACATAGGGCTGTAAGTCTACAGCCCCACAGTGATTTTAATTATAAAATCACTAAAAAACTTTGTCAACCTCGATAATGCTCATGAGTGAATAAATGCTCCGAGCAGTACTCTCTGTTACCTATACATTTTGAGCAGTATCTGAAGGAAAGCTCCGGGTTTGAGACCTCGGTTCTGCCACAGATGCAGCACTTGTGATGTGCAATGCCGCTGCCTGGCCTAGGCTCTGAAAACTGTGCCTTATACTTCTGCTGTCTCGCTTTCTGCTTGACATTCTGCTTAAAAGACAGCCTGTGCTTGCAGGAATAAATAAATATTCCAAGGTTAATAAGTGCAATCACAATCGGTGCGCTGTATGAGATTCCCACAGCCACGCCAAAACTGAAGAATCTATAAATATCCATTGCAAACATTACAAAATAGATTATTACCAGCCATTTCATTTTTATAGGAAGGACAAAATACAGCCTTACCTCTGCGTCTGGCATCAAAAGTCCAAGCATCAGGTACATTGCTATAAGCAGATAGTAAATTGACAGACTGATAGGAACCTTTGTCACCAGGTAAATAATCATTCCTAGTATGTCATTTAAGATTACACCGCCGAAAAAATATACGTTCATCCTGAATGCGCCCAGATAGTTTTCAAGGCTGGCACCCAGCATCCACAGACAGAATATAAACAGAAGACTCCAGATTGAAATTGAGCCTGTCGGCATAAGAATCCATGTGAAAAGTCTCCAAATCTGACCATGCAGGATGGCTGATGGCGAAAACTGCAAATAATAAAGTGCTACATTTCCACTTCCGTAGTAGATTATGGTGCCCAGTATATTGGCAATAATGAAAAATCTGGTGATATTCGGTATTGCCTTGTGTCCAATTTTTTGTTCTAGTTTGTTAAGCCAGTTCATAAGTATAGGTAGACAAGCAATAACAAGCCGTCTACATCCTCCAAATAGTATTTATGGTTTAAACCATGGGAACATTATAGATTTGCCCAGATGGCTTTGTCAATGAATGCTCCAATTCTTCACAAATTCTTTATAATTATATACATTGAAATTTGTCAACTGCTGTCGTATAATTAACAATGTTTTCTCATTAACATTATAATAAGAAGAAATAATACTTTTATGTATAAATTTGTAGTTAATCGGAGGTAGCACATGAAAAATAACAGCTTACACAAGTTAGGAATTGATATAGGTTCAACAACTGTAAAGATTGCAGTTCTTGACTCTGAGGATAACCTGCTATTTTCTGACTACGAGCGTCATTTTGCAAATATCCAGGAGACTTTGGCAAACCTTATCAACAAGGCAGTCGCTCAAATCGGTGACAAGGAGGTTGCTCCTGTCATCACAGGTTCTGGAGGACTGACCCTTGCAAAGCATCTGGAGGTTCCATTTGTACAGGAGGTTATCGCAGTATCTACTGCCCTTCAGCACTACGCTCCTCAGACAGATGTAGCAATCGAACTTGGTGGCGAGGATGCTAAAATCATCTACTTCGAGGGTGGTAACGTAGAACAGCGAATGAATGGTATCTGTGCCGGTGGTACCGGCTCCTTCATCGACCAGATGGCTTCTCTTATCCAGACAGATGCCCCTGGATTAAATGAATATGCCAAGAACTACAAGGAGATATATCCAATTGCTGCCCGCTGTGGTGTATTTGCAAAAACAGATATACAGCCACTTATCAATGAGGGTGCCACAAGAGAAGACTTGTCTGCCTCTATCTTCCAAGCTGTAGTAAATCAGACAATCAGTGGTCTTGCCTGTGGTAAGCCAATCCGTGGACATGTTGCCTTCCTTGGCGGTCCACTCCACTTTTTATCTGAGCTTAAAAAAGCATTTATCAGAACCCTTAATCTGGATGATGAGCATGCTATCACACCTGATAACTCTCACCTTTTTGCAGCGATTGGTTCTGCTTTAAGTTATAAGGAAAATTCAGATACTACACTTTCATCCCTCCTAAGCCGCTTATCAAATGGTATCAAGATGGAATTTGAGGTAGCCCGTCTTGAGCCTCTTTTTGAGGATGAAAAGGCCTATGATGATTTCATTGAGAGACATGGCAGCAATCATGTACAGACTGCAGACCTTGCTTCCTACAAGGGGGACTGCTATCTGGGAATTGATGCGGGCTCTACAACCACAAAGATTGCTCTCGTAAGTGAGCAGGGTGATCTGCTCTACTCCTTCTACAGCAGCAACAACGGCAATCCGCTTGCAACAGCAATCGGCTCTATTCAGGAGATTTACTCTCTCCTCCCTGCTGATGCGCATATTGTCCACTCATGCTCCACAGGTTACGGCGAGGCACTCCTCAAAGCAGCCTTAAAACTTGACGATGGCGAGGTTGAGACAGTTGCCCACTACTATGCAGCAGCTCACTTTGACCCAAAGGTAGACTGCATTCTTGACATCGGTGGCCAGGATATGAAATGCATAAAAATCAAGAACCAGACCGTTGATTCTGTCCAGCTTAATGAGGCATGTTCTTCCGGATGTGGTTCATTTATAGAGACCTTTGCCAAGTCCTTAAACTTCACAGTTCAGGATTTTGCCAGGGAAGCCCTCTTTGCCAAAAACCCTATCGACCTTGGAACCAGATGTACTGTGTTCATGAACTCAAAGGTTAAGCAGGCACAGAAGGAAGGCGCAACTGTTGCAGATATTTCAGCTGGACTTGCTTACTCTGTAATAAAGAACGCTCTCTTTAAGGTTATCAAGCTCTCAGATGCAAAGGACTTGGGAGAAAACATAGTAGTACAGGGTGGAACCTTCTACAATGATGCAGTCTTAAGGAGCTTTGAAAAAATCGCTGGCGTACATGCTACCCGTCCTGACATTGCCGGTATCATGGGGGCTTTCGGTGCAGCCCTTATTGCAAGAGAGCGCCACGA